>NZ_JABUMQ010000496.1:0-5508 GCF_013336645.1 Myxococcus sp. CA039A
CCCTCCATCACCTCCGGCAACAGCCCCGTCACCTCCGAGCCGAACACCAGATGGTCCCCCTCCTCGAACCGCGCCTCGTACAAGGTCTGCTCCGCCCGCGCCGAGAACAGCCACCGCCGCGCGTCCGGATACGCCGCCACGTAGGCCTCATAAGTCGGGTACAGCCGTAGAAATACCTTGTCCCAGTAGTCCAACCCGGCCCGCTTGAGGTTCCGGTCATCGATGGAGAAGCCCAGGGGCTCCACCAGGATGAGCCGGCAGCCCGTCACCGCGCAGAGGCGGGCCACGTTGCCGGTGTTGGGGGGAATCTGGGGGGAGACCAGAACCAGATGCAGAGGACGCGCCAGGGGCTCGAGCATGGGGTAGAACGCGCTACATGCGCTGGAAGGTGACCAACGAGACGCGGCAGAAGCCGCTGGCGGACCGGGCGGAGAAGGCCACCTCTTTCGCCCAGCGCTTCAAGGGACTGATGGGGCGCCAGGAGCTCGCCATGGGCGACGGCCTCCACATCCAGCCCTGCAACTCCATCCACACGTTCTTCATGCGCATCCCCATTGACGTCGCCTTCCTGGACGCCCAGGGCCGCATCGTCAAGCAGATGATGGCGCTGCCGCCCTGGAGGGCCACCTCCGTGTACTTCCAGGCCCGTTCCGTGCTGGAACTGCCCGCGGGCGTCCTGGCCGCGAGCGGCACCCAGGAAGGGGACCGCTTGAGCTTCGAGCCTGCCTCCCCTGCCCCGGTGTCCCCTGTCTGACCGCACCAAGAGCACGTCTTTTGACCGTTTTCCGAGCGCTTTGTTAACGTGCGCCGCCAGTTTCTCGTCCCCTTAGAAGAGTCCCCGCGCATGCGCATCGAGGTAGCCGGCAGCACCCACGTCGGGATGAAGCGGAACCACAACGAGGACAACTTCCTCATGTTGCCCGATGAGCACCTCTTCATCGTCGCGGACGGGATGGGCGGGCACTCCTCAGGAGAGATCGCCAGTCGCATCGCCGTGGACGAGTTGGGTGAGTTCTACAAGATGACCTCCAAGGACCAGGACAGCACCTGGCCCTTCAAGATGGACAAACAGCGCAACTATGACGAGAACCGGTTGGCCACCGGAATCAAGCTCGCCAACGCGCGCATCTTCGAGAAGGCCAGCAGCGAGTCGAAGTACAAGGGCATGGGGACGACCATCGTCAGCGTGCACTTCGCCAGCGACGTCGCGTACGTCGGGCACGTGGGCGACAGCCGCGTGTACTGCTTCCGCGCTGGAGCCCTCAAGCAGATCACCGAGGACCACTCCCTGCTCAACGACTACCTCAAGGCGAAGAAGCTCTCGCCCGAGGAAGTCGAAAACTTCCCGCACAAGAACGTCATCGTCCGCGCCCTGGGCATGAAGGAGAACGTCCAGGTGGACGTCTCCCGCGTGGACCCCCAGCCGGGCGACGTCTTCCTGCTGTGCTCGGACGGCCTGAGCGGCATGGTGACCGACCCCCAGATGCAGGAAATCCTCGGCCGCACGCCCGAGCTGGACAAGGCGTGCTCGCAGCTCATCGACATGGCCAACGCCGCGGGCGGCAACGACAACGTCACCTGCGTGCTCGCCCGCTACCACCCCGCCTGACCCGACGTCAGGCGATGCGCAGGAAGACCCGCAGCGCCTCGGCCACTCCCCAGGCCTGGGCGATGCACCCCCTTGGCCTGAAGGGGGGCGTGGCGTCGAAGATTTCGCTGACCTGGCCGACGCCCGCCTGTCTCAGGTGGGTCTCCAGGCCCTCCATGACGTCACGCACGTGCGCGCGGGCCGGCTGAACCCTGAGCGCGGCGTCCACGTAGTGGCCAATCAGCCAGCTCCACACCGTGCCCTGGTGGTACGCCGCGTCACGCGCGCGCAGGTCTCCGTCATACGTGGCCTTGTAGTCGTCGTGGTCCGAGGCCAGCGAGCGCAGCCCCACCGGGGTGAGCAGCTCCGTCTCCACCTTGCGCAGCACGTCCGACCAGTGGTCCGGGTTCAACACCGGGTACTTGAGAGACAGGGCGAAAATCTGGTTGGGCCGCACGGCGGCGTCATTGCCGCCCCCTTGCGCGTCCACCACGTCGAACAGGCACCCCTCGGCCGGGTTCCAGAAGCGCCGGTTGAAGGAGTCCTGCGCCTGTTGCGCGGCCATCGCGTAGGGCGTCCCGTCCAGTCCCTGGAGCGCGGCCCACTCCGCCATCAGCCGCATGGCGTTGAACCACAGGGCGTTGAGCTCCACGGCCTTGCCGCGTCGGGGCGTCACCACCCAGCCGTCCACCTTCGCGTCCATCCAGGTGAGCTGGTAGCCCTCTTCGCCCTGCGTCAGCAGCCCATCCGTGGGGTCGATGCGGATGTTGTGGCGGGTGCCCTGCTGGTGCCTGCGGACGATGTCCTCGAACGTCGGGTAGAACTCCCGCAGCAGCTCCAGGTCCCCGGAGGCCGTCACGTAGCGGTCCACCGCGTGGAAGAACCAGAGCGTCGCGTCGGCCGTGTGGTAGAGCCCGTCGGCCTCTCCCTCCGGGAAGAGGTTGGGCAACAGCCCGTCCTTCACGTGGTGACGGAACGTGCGCAGAATCGCCGCCGCCTCACGGAAGCGCCCCGTGGACACCGTCAGGCCCTCCAGCGAAATCATCGTGTCGCGGCCCCAGTCGGTGAACCAGGGGTAGCCCGCGATGACGCTGCGGGCATCCTCGCCAATGGCCCGGGCCCACGCATCGTCGCGCGGACGCATGGGGTCGACGATGAACTGGTCGCCCGCGAGGACCAGGCGCGCCGCCGTGCCCGTCCTCGCCGCCACGGGCGCGCGCTCCAGCAGGCGCCACTCGCGCTCGCGCTCCATGTCGAAGCTCATGGACGGGTCCCGGTCCAACAGCGCCCAGTCATCCACCGTGGCACCGAGCGACAGGCGACTGCCTGGCCTCACCGTGCACTCGAAGTAGCCAGGGCTCGCCTGCGTCTCGATGTGGGGCATCCCCCGGGAGCGCTCCGTCCGGTAGAGCAGGGGTGAGGAAATCTCAGGCATCGCCACGAAGGGCACGATGCCATCGCCGTACAGCCGCAGCCGCAGCGAAGGCGCATCCTTCGCCGCCTGCATCTCGATGCGCTCTCCCTGGAGAATGACCTTCGGCTGGCAGTAGTCGTGCGGGAAGTCGTGCTCGTGCACTCGAAACACCGGGAAGGGCCGCAGCCGGAGCTTCACCGGAGGGCCGGACAGGTGCGCCCACTCGATGAAGAGCGTGTTCTCCCCGTGCACCAGCACCAGCCTGCGACGCAGACGGGAGGCGCCCAGGACGTACTCCCATTCGGGAATGAGGCCGTCGAGCCGGAAGGAGCGCAGCAGCGAGGCGTCCCCCATCAGCGCGCCGTCCGCCCGCACCTCGCCGTCCAGTCGGCACGTCTGCCCCTCCACCCGGGCCGTCTCCACCAGGCGGGACAGCATGACGGTGCGGCCCCGCTCGGGCAGGGTGGGGATGAAGAGGCCGTGGTAGCGGCGCGCGTTCACCCCCGCCAGGGTGCTGGACGCATAGCCCCCCAGGCCGTTCGTCATCAGCCACTCCCGTCCGAGCACCTCGATGGCCGGCGCTCCCACCGGCCATGCGAACTTCAGCTCCGGCAGCCCGCGCACCCGGCTCATCCGGCCTTCTGTGGGCCGAGCCCCTGGCCGCTCCTCCCGGTGCTCGTCATCCACAGGGCGGTCATCCCCGGTACGCGCCACGACGTCTCGACCCTCAGTGACTCCAGTGAGCAAGACCCTGCACCTCCGAATCGAACCTCTTCACTCGACAGTCCAAGACGCCACCCTTCATCCCGAGGTGGTGCGAGTAATGGTTCGGGGCACGGAGAGAGCTCCAGCTCGCCCCCCAGGTTGACGAGCAGCAGCCGGTCGCCTTCCTGTTCGCTGCCCGAGTAGCGCAGCACGAGCGCGAGCGGGGAGAGGACCGCGCCGGTGAGCTGGCCGCTGTCCTGCCGGGCAAGCACGGAGTCCTCGCGGCGCAGTCGGAGCAGCTCCCGGTGCAGGGTGAGCGGCCCGGTGTGGCGCTCGCGCTCGCTCCAATCGAGCCGGGAGAGGGTGAACGCCTTCTCGTCCACGTGCTCCACGTAGCCCTCGTGCTCCAGCGCGTGACGGGCGCTCTCGAACTGGCCGAGGAACTGGTCCCGACCCTTGCGCACCAACGGCTGCAGCTCCGGCTTGTGGTCCACGAAGTAGAAGAAGGGGGAGTTCGCGAACCACTCCTGGCCCATGAAGAGCAGCGGCGTCTGGGGCAGCAGCAGCCACAGCGTGGTGAGCGCGCGCGCCAGTCGCTCGCCGCAGATGCGGTGCAGCCGCTGGCCCTGGAGCATGTTGGCGAGCTGGTCGTGGTTCTGGAGGTAGAAGACGCACGCGCTCGCGGGCACGCGCAGCAGTGGACTGCCTCGGGCCTTCTTCTGCCAGCGGTAGTACTGCCCCTGATAGAGCGAGTTGCGCAGCGCGCACGACAGCAGCTCCTGCGCGGTGCCGCGATAGTCCTGGAGGTAGGCCTCCGCGCGTCCCGTGGCGGCGACACGGGCGGAGTGGTGGAAGTCATCCACCCAGAGGGCATCCGTGCCCCAGCCGCCCCGCTCCACCGACCTCACGCACAGTTCGTCCTGGGGCTCGTTCTCGGCGATGACGAGCACACCGCGGCCAGCCGCGGCCTCGCGCACGGCGCGCGTCAGCTCCTGGACGATGTGGCACGGCCCGTCGTCATACAGGGCCTGCGTCGCATCCAGGCGGAGCCCGTCGAAGTGATACTCGGCGACCCAGGCGCAGGCGTTCTGGATGAAGAAGTCGCGGCTGGGGCCCGCGGCGGCGCCGTCGTCGAAGTTCGTCGGCTCGCCCCACTCGTTCTCGTACTTGCGGGTGAAGTAGTCCGGTGAGTACTGGGCCAGGTAGTTCCCGTCGGGCCCCAGGTGGTTGTAGACGACGTCCACCAGCACGCCGAGCCCCAGCGCGTGCGCGGCCTCCACGAAGGCGCGCAGGTCCTCCGGCCGGCCGTACTGCCCGCTGGGCGCGAAGAGCTGCGCGCCGTCATAGCCCCAGTTGAAGCGCCCGGGGAACGTGTGCAGCGGCATCAACTCCAGGCAGGTGACGCCCAGCTCCTTGAGCAGCGGCAGCTTGGCGATGGCCGCCCTGTACGTCCCCTCGGGCGTGAAGGCGCCCAGGTGCAGTTCGTAGAGCACCTGCCCCCGGATGCAGGACACGCCCTTCCAGTCGCCGTCCGTCCACGGGTGCGCGTACGCGTCGACGACCTCGCTGAAGCCATGCGGGCCCTCGGGCTGGAAGCGCGACGCGGGGTCTGGGAACTCCTCGCTCGAATCCAGGCGGTACTTGTACAGCGCCCCCACGGCCACCGGATGCACGGCCTCGAAATAGCCCTGGGCGTCCCCCGCGAGTGGGAGCGGGCGGGAGCCTCCCTTCACCACGACCTCCACACTGCGCCTGCGTGGCGCCCACACACGGAAGTGAGTGCTGTCTCCCCCCGCCGGCC
>NZ_JABUMQ010000497.1:0-5409 GCF_013336645.1 Myxococcus sp. CA039A
AGCCGATGCAGGTGGACAGCGGCACGGCCAAGTTCGACCTGTCCCTGCTCTGCGGTGACTTCGGCGACGACATCGGCGGCCTGCTCGAGTTCAACACCGACCTGTTCGACCGAAGCACCGCGGAGCGCATGGGCGCGCATCTGGTGCGCCTGCTGAAATCCGCGGTGAACAACCCGCGTCAGTCGCTGTGGCGCCTGCCCCTGCTCGACGAGCAGGAGCGTCACCAGTCCCTCGTCTCCTGGAATGACACGTCACGCGAGTCTCACGCCGTCACGACGATACACGGCCCCTTCGAGGCCCAGGCGCTCCGCACGCCCGACGCCATCGCCATCTCCGATGGCTCGCGCTCGCTCACCTACGCCGCCCTCGATGCACGCGCCAATCAGCTCGCCCACCACCTCGCCTCTCGTGGTGTGACTCCTGGCGGCGCCGTCGGCATCTGCCTCGACAAGTCCCTCGACATGGCCGTCGCCGTCCTCGCCACCCTCAAGGCCGGTGCGTCGTACCTCCCGCTCGACCCGAACTACCCCGCGGAGCGCCTCGCCTTCATGCTCGAGGACTCCGCGGCGCCTGTCGTCCTCTCGCACTCCGCCCTGCGCGCGGTGCTTCCTTCGTCGCGAGCACGACTCGTTCTGCTGGATGAGCAGGCCGAGTCGCTGGCGGCACTGCCCGAGCACGCGCCAGACGTCTCCGTCTCGACCGAGTCTCCGGCGTACATCATCTACACCTCCGGCAGCACCGGACGGCCCAAGGGCGTCGCGCTGCCACACCGCGCGCTGAGCCACTTGCTGACGTGGCAGTTGCGCCAGTCCGAGAAGCCGTCGGCCACGACGCTCCAGTTCGCGTCGCTCAGCTTCGACGTCTCCTGCCAGGAGCTGTTCTCCACCTGGTGGGCGGGCGGCACCCTCGTGCTTCCCACCGGAGGACTGCGCCAGGACATCCCGGCGCTGCTCGACTTCATGCACCAGCAGCGAGTCGAGCGGCTCTTCCTGCCCTTCGTCGCGCTCCAGGCCATCGCGGACGCCGTCTCTCACGGCGCCACCCTGCCCACCGCCCTGCGCGAAGTCGTGACGGCCGGTGAGCAGCTCCAGGTCACTCCCGCGCTCATCGCGCTGTTCGAGAAGCTGCCGGGCTGCATCCTGGAGAATCAGTACGGCCCCTCCGAGACGCACGTCGTCTCCGCCCACCGGCTCCAGGGCCCTCCCGCGTCCTGGCCCCGCCTTCCGTCGATCGGCGGGCCGCTGCCGCACACCCAGCTCTTCGTGCTGGATGCGTTGGGCCAGCCGACGCCCATCGGCGTGCCGGGCGAGCTCTTCATCGGCGGCGCGCACCTGGCCCTCGGCTATGCGGGCAGGCCCGAGCTGACGGCGGAGAAATTCGTTCCCCATCCCTTCAGCACCACGCCCGGCGCTCGCGTCTACCGCACGGGTGACTCGGCGCGCTGGAAGGCGGACGGCACCGTCGAGTTCCTCGGTCGCCTCGATGGACAGGTGAAGCTGCGAGGCTTCCGCGTCGAGCTGGGTGAAGTCGAGGCCGCGCTGCGCGCAATCCCCGGCATCCGCGACGCCGCCGCGACGGTCCGTGAGGACGCCCCCGGCCTCAAGCGCCTCGTCGGCTACTTCGTCCCCGTGTCCGCGTCGGAGCCCCCGAGCGCGGAGAACCTGCGGACCCTCCTGCTCCAGCACCTGCCCGAGTACATGGTGCCCACGGCCTTCGTCTCGCTGGAGACGCTCCCGCTGACGCCCAGCGGCAAGCTCGCGCGGCGCATGTTGCCCGCGCCCGACCTGGGTGCGCAGGAGCGCGAGGCCCCATTCATCGCGCCCAGGACGCCCCAGGAAGAGAAGCTGGCCAAGGTGTTCTCCAGCGTCCTGCACCTGCCACGCGTGAGCGTCACGGACAACTTCTTCGCGCTCGGTGGTCACTCGCTGCTCGCCACCCAGGTCATCTCGCGCATCCGGTCCGCCTTCGCCGTCGAGCTTCCGCTGCGCGCGCTCTTCGAGGCGCCCACCGTCGCCGCGCTCGCGGCCCGCATCGAAGACGAGGGGCTGGGAGAGACGCAGGCGCTCGCGCCGCCCATCGTCCCCGTGTCGCGCGAAGGCCTGGTGCCCCTGTCCTTCGCGCAGCTCCGGCTCTGGTTCATCGATCAGTTCCAGCCCGGCGGGGCCGCGTACCACATGCCGTCCTTCGTGCGCCTGGAAGGGCCACTCGACACGGCGGCGCTCCAGCGTTCCTTCGACGAGCTGGTGCGGCGTCACGAGGCGCTGCGCACCACCTTCTTCCAGCAGGACGACCAGCCCTACCAGCGCATCGCCCCCCACGGCGAGCTGCCCCTGGTGCGCGTGGACCTGCGGAGCCTGGAGCCCTCCACCGCTCGCGAGGAAGTGAAGCGACTGCTCCTCGAGGAGCTGGCTCGTCCCTTCAACCTCTCCACGGGACCGCTCATCCGCGCGCAGCTCCTGGAGCTGTCGCCTACCGAGCACGTGCTCGCGCTCAACATGCACCACATCGTCTCCGACGGTTGGTCCATGGGCGTGCTCGTCCAGGAAGTCGCCGCGCTCTACGACGCCTTCGCCCACGGTAGGCCGTCACCGCTTTCGCCCCTCGCCATCCAGTACGCCGACTACGCCGTCTGGCAGCGCGACTGGTTCCAGGGTGCGGTGCTCGAACGGCAGCTCACCTTCTGGCGCAACCAGCTCTCCGGCGTCGTGCCACTGGAGCTGGCCACCGACAAGCCGCGTCCTCCGGTCATGACCTCGCGCGGCGGCAACGTCGGCGTGTTCCTGCCCGCCTCCACCGCCGAGAAGCTCAAGGCGCTGTGCCAGCAGGAGGGCGCCACGCCGTTCATGGCGCTGCTCGCCGCGTGGCAGTTGCTCCTCTCGCGCTACTCAGGCCAGGACGACCTCACCGTCGGTTCGCCCATCGCGGGTCGCCAGCGCGCGGAGCTCGAAGGCCTCATCGGATTCTTCGTCAACACGCTGGTCTTCCGGGCGCGCATCGACGGACAGGCTTCGTTCCAGCACCTGTTGCGACAGGTGAAGGAGACCGCGCTCGGTGCCTACGCTCATCAGGACGTGCCCTTCGAGCGACTGGTCGAGGTGCTCCAGCCGGCCCGTGACTTGAGCCGCAGCCCGCTGTTCCAGGTCCTCTTCTCCCTCCAGAACACGCCCGCCTCCGCCATCCAGAAGCAGGCGCTGACCATCAGCCCCGTGGACGTCGACGGCGTCACGTCCAAGTTCGAGCTCAACCTCAACCTCGTGGAGCTGCCGGAGGGCTACGCGGGCTCGCTCGGCTACAACTCAGACCTGTTCGAGCACGCCACCGTCGAGCGACTCGCCCTTCACTACACCACGCTCGTCGAAGCACTCGTCTCGCGGCCCCAAATCCCCGTCGCGTCCTGCTCGCTGCTCACCGAGCAGGAGCAGCGGCAGGTCCTGCTCGATTGGAACGAGACGGGCACGGACGTCGCCACCGAACCCTTCGTCCATCGACTCGTCGAGCAGCAGGCCCGCCTCACGCCCGAGGCCCTCGCCGTCCTCTCCGATGACGAAGCGCTCTCCTTCACGCAGCTCAACCAGCGCGCCGACCAGCTCGCCCGGGTGCTGTGCTCGCGAGGGGTGCGCCCTGGCGACTTCGTTGCGCTGCTCACGCATCGCACGCCCCAGCTCCCCATCGCCCTGCTCGCCATCCTCAAGGCGGGTGCCGCCTACCTCCCGCTGTCTCCCGACTACCCGCGTGAGCGCCTCGCGTTCATGCTGCGCGACAGCGGGGCTCGCCTCGTGCTGTCCCAGGAGGCGCTCGTCTCGCTCCTGCCCGACGGACTCGACATCCTCTGCCTCGACTCCGCCTCGCACGCGGAGGAGCTCGCGCGCACACCGTCTGAGCCTCTCCTGTCGAAGCCGGAGCCCGACGCTCCCGCATACGTCATCTACACCTCGGGCTCCACGGGACAGCCCAAGGGCGTGCTCATTCCCCACCGCGCGCTCGCCAATCACATGGCCTGGTTCCTCCAGGTCTTCCCGCTCACCGCGCGGGACAGGGTGCTGCTCAAGACGCCGCTCGCCTTCGACGCCTCCGTCTGGGAGTGCTGGGCTCCGCTCCTCGCGGGTGCGCCGCTCGTGCTCGCGCCCACTGACGCCCACCGCGATGCGGCGCTGCTGCTCGACTGCGTCGTCCGGCAGGGCATCACCGTCCTCCAACTCGTCCCGTCCCTGCTGCGCTTCGTCCTCGATGAGCCCTCACTGGCTCGCGCCACGTCCCTGAGGTGGCTGTTCTGCGGAGGTGAGGCGCTCTCCGCCTCGCTCGCGTCCCTCGCCCGCGAGCGGCTCCCTCAGGCGCGGCTCGTCAATCTCTACGGCCCCACCGAAGTCACCATCGATTCGACCTACACCGTCGTCGATGCCGTCACGTCGGGCGTCTCCATTCCCATCGGTCGTCCCGTCGCCAACACACGCGCCTATGTGCTCGACGACACCCTGCGGCCCGTCCCGCCGGGTGTCCCAGGGGAGCTGTACCTGGGCGGTGCGCAGGTGGCCCTGGGCTACCTCGGCAGGCCCGCGCTCACCGCGGAGCGCTTCATCCCGGACCCTTTCGCCGCCACGCCTGGAGCGCGCCTGTACCGCACCGGTGACAAGGTCCGGTGGCTCGCGGAAGGGCGACTGGAGTACCTGGGCCGCACCGACTTCCAGGTGAAGCTGCGCGGTCTGCGCATCGAGCTGGGCGAGATTGAAGCCGCCCTCCGCGCGCAACCGGGCGTGCGTGACAGCATCGTCCTCGTGCGCGAGGACGTCCCTGGCCAGCACCGCCTCGTCGCCTATCTCGTCTCCGCGCCGCTCGATACGGACACGCTGCTCGCCGCACTGCGCGAGCGGCTGCCCGAGTACATGCTGCCCACGGTCTTCATGCGCCTGGACGCGCTGCCGCTGACGCCCAACGGCAAGGTCGACCGGCAGGCCCTACCCGTCCCCGAGCAGGGCACGGAGGACAGCCTCTTCGTCGCGCCTCGCAGTGCCATCGAAGAGACGCTGTCGGCCATCTGGGCCGAAGTGCTTCAGCTCGACAAGGTCAGCGTCACCGCCAACTTCTTCTCGCTCGGCGGCCACTCCCTGCTCGCCACGCAGGTCGTCTCACGCGTGCGCAGGACTCTCGACGTGGAGCTGCCTCTCCGCACGCTGTTCGAGACCCCCACCATCGCCGCGCTCGCCACCCGCCTTGGCGAGGATGGAGGAGCGTCCCCGCGCGCCCGCGCGCCCGCCATCGTTCCCGTGCCGCGCACGGGCGACCTCCCGTTGTCCTTCGCGCAGCAGCGCCTGTGGCTCATCGACCAGCTCGAGCCCGGAAGCTCCACCTACAACATTCCCCTCGCCCTGCTCCTGCAAGGGCCGCTCGAGGTGGACGCGCTCCAGGGCGCCT
>NZ_JABUMQ010000498.1:0-5376 GCF_013336645.1 Myxococcus sp. CA039A
CCCTCGCGCACCGCCCCTCCCGTCGCGGGCTTCTGCGTCCCCATGGGCGGGTTCTTCTGCTGCGGCGCCTGCTTCTGTCCCTGCGCTACCACGGACGGCGGCACCGGGTCCCAGTTCGCATCCGGGTTCTTCTTCCGCCACGCATCCATCAGCTCGCCCGACACCCGCGCCGCCTGCGCACGCGTCAGCTTCTGCCCCTCCTTGACGCCCTTCACCTCCAGGGACGTCTCCCCGTCACACATCCCCACCACCAGGTTGCCGTCCTTCGACACCGGCACCTGATGCCGCGGCAACTCCGTCGTCTGAAGGGCCTCGGGACGCGGCGCGGGACTCGTGGCCAATGCCACGCCCCCCGCGAAGGACAGCAGCGCTCCCGCTCCCACCCACAGCTTCATCCGGTAGGTCATCGTGTCCCCTCGCGCTCAGTAGCTCGGAAGCTTCGTCCGGGGCGGCGCATCCTGCTTCCCACCCGACGCGAGGTAGCTCCCGCGCACGGTGATGGGATTGCGCTCCCAGAGGTTGTACAGCTTGTCCACCAACCCCGACTCCAGCACGTCCACCCGCCCATCCCCGCAGCCGTCGAACTGGCTGAACGGGTCCGGCCGATTCATCTGCACCGTGAGCTGTGGCAACCCCTCCGGCGCATACGGCCACGGCCACGCCGTGGACAACATCCCGTGGAACTGGATGTTGTCGATGCGGTTCGTCAACAACTGGTGCGTGTGTCCATGAATCACGGTGACACGCTCGAAGGGCTTGAGCAGCGCCTGCACCTCGTCCGCGTCGTCCGTCCAGAAGTTCCAGGGCCGGTAGTACTTGTAGAGCGGCGAGTGGCTGAAGACGATGACCGGCGTCTTCTTGTCCACCTTCGCCAGGTCCTGCTTCATCCACGCGCGCTGCTCACCGCCCACCTCGAAGCGCGACTGGATGCCGTTGTCCAACCCGGCGACAATCTTCATCCGCTCCATCGGCGTGAGCTTCCGCTCCGTCCAGAAGTCCTTCTCCAGAATCGAGTTGAGCACCACGAAGTGCACGCCCTTGTGGTCGAACGAGTAGTTCGGCGCGCCGAACAAGTCCCGCCACAGCTCCCCCATGTCGAGGAACCAGTCGTGCTCGCCCACCATCATCCGCACGGGCGCCTTCACGCTCTTGAGAATCTGCGCCCCCAGCTTCAGCTCTCCCGCCTGTCCCAGCTGCGCCAGGTCCCCACCGAACAACACGAAGTCCGGCTGCGGGTCCAACCCGTTGACGTCATCCACCGCCTTCAGGATGGAGCGCACGAAGCGGTCATTCAGCTTCTGCTCGTACAGGTGCGTGTCGGAGATGTACGCGAAGGTGAAGCGCGGCTTCGTCCCCTGCGCCTCCGCCACGTTGACGAGCTGGAAGCTCTGCGGCGTCCTCAGCCCCATCCCCGCGACGATGCCCGCGGACATGCCCGCCACCCGCAGGAAGGCCCGCCGGTCCAACCGCTTCAGGCCCTCGAAGAAGGCTTCGCGTTCCTCATAGTGCTTCGTCTCGATGCTTCGGAACTTGTTCCCCATGGACGGCGCCTCCTCAGGGCTGCTTCGTCGAAGCGGGTTTGGGCAGCGTCTCGGTGCCGTACACACCGATGTCCGCCGGGTTCTTCACCGACAGGTCCGGATTGGGCGCCAGGTCTCCCAGGTTGCCCTTCTTCCCCAGCGCCACCGCCGTGTCCCGCTCCGGCCGCTGGCCCTTGCGCGCGCGCTGCCGCGCCAGCTCCTGACCATTGAACTTCGTGAAGCGCTCGTCGGTCAGCGTGAAGACGAAGGCCACCAGGTCATCGATTTCGGGCTCCGTCAGCCCCAGTCGCTGCATGCCTCCGTCCAGGTAGGGATTGGCCACTCCCCCCTTGTTGTAGTGGTCCATCACGTCCCACAGCGTCGTCAACGAGCCGTCGTGCATGTACGGCCCGGTGATTCCGACGTTGCGCAGCGTGGGCGTCTTGAACGCGCCCACGTCGTTCTCCTGCTTCGTCACCAGGAAGCGCCCCAGCTCGGAGAAGCGCGTCTGCAGCGCCAGTTCGTCAATCTGCCGCTCGTCGCCCAGCCGGACGACCTTCACACCCTCGCGCGCCAGCTGCGGGAAGTCCTGCTTGTGCGCGGCGACGCCGATGTTGTGGAACTTCTGGTCGCTGAACAGCGGCGACACCGCGTTGCCCGCGTGACAGGAGTTGCACCGCGCCTTGCCGTTGAAGAGGGCCCAGCCCCGTCGCTCCGACGCGTTGAGCGCGTTCGTCTCGCCGTGGATGAAGCGGTCGAAGCGCGCGTTGCCGGAGAACTGCGTGCGTTCGAAAGCGGCGATGGCCGACGCCAGGTCGTCGTAGGTGATGTCCCGCTTGAAGACAGCCTGGAAGGCGGTGACGTACTCGGGAATCCCCCGCAGCTTGGTCACCACCGCCTCCGGCGAGGGCATGGCCATCTCAATCGGATTCAGGATGGGCAGCTTCGCCTGGTCCTCCAGCGTGGACGAGCGCCCGTCCCAGAACTGAGAGGCATTGAAGAGGGCGTTGAGCACCGTGGGGCTGTTGCGCATGCCCTTCTGGCCCTTCACGCCTTCGGCCACCGACTTGCCGTCCGTGAAGCCCTTGTTCGGGTCATGGCAGGTGGCGCAGGACGTGCTGTCATCCAGGGACAGCCGCTTGTCGTTGAAGAGCTTCTCCCCCAGCGCCACCCGTTCGGGCGTCGGTGCCGCGCTCGCGGGCACCGACAGCTTCCACAACACGGCCGACACTCCCGAAGGCAACGGCGAGGGTGGCGGAGCCGAGCTCTGTGTTTCGGGCGCGGCGTGGCTCTCATGGACCCACAGCAACACGGCGAGCGACAGGGCAACGCCGGACGGCGTTCGCATGGTCACCCCTCCCAACCGACGACGGACGACGCCGCGAGAAAGTCACGGCGCCCGAGGCCGGAACAGCTCTTTCCAGAAAACAGCATTGCCCTCGCCTTGCGGTCCAGGAGACGCGAGGAGGAGTGTCCACCTGTGTAAACCCAGGGGGTCCGCGGGACAGGTGAGATGTTGAGTCGTGGAGAAAGCGCGGTGCGTCAGCGCGCGGGCAGGCGGAAGTCGCGCGCGCGGACGAGCAGCCCGGAGGCGGTGGCGGGCGCCAGCACCGCGGCGGTGATGACGAGCCAGTCCACGGGCCCTCGCGCTCGCACCGCGTTGTAGGTGGCGGCCTGCACGAAGGTGAGGCACGCATCCGCGGCGGTGAGGCACACCAGCGCGGTGGCCAGGCCATCTCGCCACCGGCGCACCAGCGAGAAGAGTCCCGCCGCCAGCCCCACGTCGAACAACACCCAGCCCCACTGCACGCGCGCCGAGGGAAACCAGCGCGTGGTGGCGGGCAGCGCCAGGAGCGCCGTCCAGGGCAGCAGCAACACCGCCAGCCCATGAACCAGCAACCGGGGCCGCCGCAGCAACGTCGCCACGCCGAAGCGCACCAGGCTGCCGCGCGCGAAGGCGCGGAGCGCGTCATACACGGCGAAGAATCCACCGCCAGGCTCGGGGTACGCGAGGTGGAGCGGCACCCACGCGTCCGGACGGAACTTCGCCTTGAAGGCGCGCAGGCCCTCGAAGTCGAACAGCGGCTTGCCGCACGCACGCGCCAGTCGCAGCCATGGCCGCACCGGGCCCGAGAGCGGCGCCAGCCCCAGCGTCACGTAGCGACGGCCCTCGGCGGCGGCCGCGCGCATCGCCGCGTCCACCAGGGCCTCGGCGGTGCCGTTGGGCGACTCAGGGTCCCTCACCAGGTCCTGGAGGAACCAGCCGTCCCGCGCGTACACGGGAGACACGAGCAGGACGCCCACCAGCTCGCCCTTCACCTCCGCCGCGAAGGCACGGCGCTCCCGCGCGAAGGCATCCGGACGCAGTTGCACCAGGAAGCCCATGGGCGCCATGCGACGCGACGCCAGCCAGCGCTTCCTCAGGCGCTCCAACGCCTGACGCGTGGGGTGCTCGGACTCCTCCAACACCTGCGCGGGGAGCTCCCGCACCACGACGCCATGCGAGCGCGCGCGGCGCAACTGCTCGCGCAGACTCCGACTGCCGCGCACCACCGACTCCCAACGCGACGGCTCCCACACGGGCTGCTCGCCAATGGAGAGCGACTCCATGGGCACCCACTCCGTGAAGCGCGGCTCCGTGGCGAAGAAACACACGCGCCGGCCCGCCTGTCGCGCCGCGGCCTGGAAGCCCTCCACCGCGCGAGGCAGGGACTCCGGCGCGGTGATGGGCGCACCCGCCGCCACCCACGCGCCGCCCGTGTCCACGTACGCGACGAAGGCGTCCCCCGCCGGGTCGAACCAGTAGCGGAAGCCCGGCATCAGCACCTGGAAGGACGTGGCGTTCCACCCGAACCGGCGCAGCAGCTCCAGTGCCCGCTCGCGCTCCTGTGTTCCCGCCTCGCCGTCCACGTGCTTCAGGCTCCTCGGGCCGGCAACGGCCCACCCAGTCCACGCTCCCTGCGCCGCGAGTTCTCCAGCCGCCGCCGATGCGCGCCCAGCAGGTCGCTCCGGGTGATGATGCCCACGACGCTCGAAGGAGTCTCACGCCGGACCACCGGAAGGCGACCCACGCCCTCCTCCACCATGAGGTCCGCCGCCTCGCGCAGTGAGCTGTCCTCATACGCCACCGACGGAGGACGCCTCACCACGTCCCGCACACGCCGCCCCTCGGGCGCTTGCCCGTCCACCAGGTCCCTGCGCGTGACGACGCCCAGCAGGGCGCCCTCCTTCACCACCGGGAAGCCCTGGTGACGGGTGCCCGCCGCGTCCGACAGCAGCCACGCGCGGACCGACTCCAAGGACCGGTCCGCGTCCAAGGTCACCACGGGCTTGAGCCCCACCTCGCGCACCAGCACCTGCCCCAGCGCATCCACGCCGTACTCGGTGAGGACCCGCCCGCCGCGCCGCGCCAGCTTCTCCGTCATGATGGAGTGGCGCATCAGCAGCGCCGACACCAGATAGGCCGCCGCGCAGCCGCCCAGCAGGGGCAACAACCCCAGGGGCTGGCGCGTCGTCTCGAAGGCGAACACCACCGACGCCAGCAACGCGCGCGAAGCCCCCGCGAAGATGGCCGCCATGCCCACCAGCGCGGCCACGCGAAGGTCCACGCCCAGCCCGGGCGCCAGCCGCATCGCCAGCAGTCCCAGCCCCGAGCCCAGTCCACCGCCCAGGGTGAACAGCGGCGCCAGCGTTCCGCCGGAGGTGCCGCTGCCCAGCGCCACGGACCAGGACACGAACTTCAGCACGCAGAACACGAGCATGGCCGTGCCCACGAAGCGCCCGGAGAGGATGTCCTCGATGTTGGTGTAGCCCACGCCGAGCGTGCGCGGAGACCACCAGCCCACCACCCCCACCA
>NZ_JABUMQ010000499.1:0-5369 GCF_013336645.1 Myxococcus sp. CA039A
CGGGGAGGGGAGGCGGTGGGACGCGCGTGTTCGCGCTCGGGCTGCCAGGGCCAGCGGCCCTCGAGCTCCACCGTCAGGGTGAAGCTGAGGAACGTCCGCACCAGGACGATGAGGCCCAGCACCAGGACATCGCGCAAGGTGGGCTCGTTGCTCACGGTGCGCAGGATGTCGGCGGCGACCAGGAACTCGAGGCCGAGCAGGATGGCGCGGCCCAGGTTCAGCCGGAAGAGGCGATAGGCCTCGGCGGGCGGGAGCCCCCGGTGCCGGAACAGCATCGCGACGAGGGCAATCAACGCGCCCAGGACCATGGCGCCGACGCCCGCGGCTTCCATCAGCCGGGCGGACAGCGAGACGAGCGGCCGGATGTCCATGACGACGCCTCCCCGGCTGAACCTGGACACTGCGAGGGCGGGCCTTCAGTGGCGGGCAGGCCCCTGCCTGTCGGCTCGCTCTCTGCCTGCTCCAGGCTCCACGCCGAGGCGCGCCGCGGGGACGGGCGCGCGTGCCCTGCTTTCCGTGTCGCGGCTCAGCGCCCCGCGTCCGTCGGTCCCGTGGCGGGCGCGACGGGCTTGCTCGGGGCGCCTCCCGTGGCGGGGACGTTGGTCTCCGACAGCACGCCCTCTTCGCGCAGGAACTGTTGCGCCAGTTGGTCGACCTCGGCGGGCTCCAGGCCGGTGAGCACCACCGTCGCCGCCTTCGCGCGGGTCGCCAGCGCCGTCTCGCCCAGCGCGCCGTGGATGCGCGTCAGCGCCACGTGGATTTCGGGGTCGAACGGGTCCGAGGCGAGCGCCTCCAGGTAGGCCGTCTTCGACTTCGGGTAGTCCTTGCGGTGCAGGAGGATGCGGCCCAGGTGCACGTTGGTGGCGGGCGAGCCCGGGTGCACGCGCAGGCTGCCGCGCAGCACGGACTCCGCTTCATCCAGCCGCTTCAACTCCAGGAGCGCCAGCGCGTACTTGTTGGAGACGGACTCGTACTTGTCGCCCACCAGCTTGTGCGCCTTGGCGTACTCCTCGGCGGCGGCCTTCACGCGGTTGCGCTCGCGCAAGAGTTCACCCAGGTGCGCGAACTTGCGCGCCGGCACCTCCGCCACCTCGTTGAAGTCGCCGAAGGAGATTTCACGGCCCTTCTTCTCGCCGTCCTCCTTCGACTTGTTCTTCGCGTCCTCCTTCAGCACCACGCGGTCGTCGCGCGGCACCAGCTCCGAGGGGAAGGGCTGCTTCTTGATGTGCGAAAGCCACGTCTTCTCGAAGAGGGCGAAGGGCATGCCCATGGCCGCCTCCACCGCCTTCTTGTCCGTCTGCCCGGCCTTCAGCTCGTGGACGACGGCGCGCAGCCCGGCCGAGCCCTTGGACTGGTGCACGTAGTCGATGGCGTAGAACACCTCCGCGAACGCGGTGGCCGCGTCCTCCGCGGTGGGCAACAGCGCGATGGACGGGTGCATCTTCTCGAACGGGATGAGCGTGTCCGCCTTCACGCGCTTGCCCAGGAGCGCCTGCGTGGACGGCGTCATCGCCAGGCCCGCCTTGCCGCGCCAGCGCGACTCCAGGAACTTGGCCAGGCCCTCGTGCAACCAGATGGGCACCGTGTTGCGGCTCATCTGACTGACGACCAGGTGGATGTACTCGTGCGCCAGCGTGTCCTGCCAGTCGTAGCCCTGCGCCACGGCCTTGGGACTGGTCACCATCAGCTTGTTGAACTTGCAGATGGCGATGGTGCCGGTGGTGCGAATCTGCTTCTCGGTGAGCGTGCTCACCTTGGACAGCTCGCGCGCGTTGTTCACCACCTCGACGCGAATCTTCCCGCCCGGCGGCGTCCAGCCCAGGTCCTCCGCCATGGCCCGGTGGATGGCCTCCAGCGTCTCCAGCGCGTAGGGCACCAGCACCGCTTCCTTGCCCTTCGGATAGAAGAAGATGAAGTGCTCGCTCTCCGCGCGCTCGTGGCTCTTGACGATGTCGCGCGTGTCCTTGGCCAGCCGCAGGTAGCTGCCCGGCTTGTCCTCGATGTTGGCGCCTTCCAGGAGCCCCACCGCGTCGTCGTAGCGGCCCTCCTCGAAGGCCACGCGGCCCTGGTAGTACTTCAAGGGCTCCACGTCGGAGGGAATCAGCTGCTCCACCGCGGCCAGCTCGCGCTTCGCCCCGGGCACGTCCCAGTCGTCCAGGCCCTGCTCCACCTGGCCCAGGCGCGTCTTCACCTCGTCCTTGAGGGAGGACGCGTCCTGCGCGACGGCGGGCGTGGCCACACCCAGTCCCAGGGCCAGCGCGAGGGCCACCCAGCGATTCATCCGGCGGTCTCTCACTTCACCAGCTCCTCGTAGTAGCGCTTCACCTGCTCGCGGTACTTCTCCGGCGCGCCCTGCTTCATCGCGTCCAGCAAGTCCTTGCGGAACTCCTTGGGGGCCTGGAACGCGTCCTCGTCGGGCAGCTCCACCTCGTCCTTCGGGTCCCTGCCGGAGTTGCCCTGCTTGCGCCCGCTCATCCCACCGGGAAGCGGCAGCCCGCCCTTGCGGCCCTTCTGGCCCTGCTGCATCTGCTGCTGGAACTGGCGCAGGCCCTCCAGCGCGGCCTGCTGCTCGCCGTAGCCCCGGCCCGGGTCCTTGCCCTGCATCCGCTGCGCGGCCTCGCCCATGCGCTGGCCCACGCCCTCCATCTGCTGCGCGGCCTCCTCGCCGAACAGCGGCGCCGTCTGCTCCATCTCCTCCATCTGCTGGCGCAGGTTCTGCGCGCGCTGCTCCAACTGCTGCTGCTGCTCGGAGAGCTGCTGGAGCTGCTGCTTCTCCTGCTGGGAGAGCTGCGAGCCGGGGGGAGGGAAGAGCGACTGGAGCTGCTTGTTCACGTCCTGCACGTTGCGCGCGTCACGGTCCAGGCGCTGGGCCAGCTCCGAGGACTGCTGCCGCACCTCGGGCGGGTTGCCGAACATCTCGTCGAGCTGCTTCTGCTGCTCACCCATGCCGGCCAGCTGCCGGGCCGCGTCCTCGGCCCGGGCGGCAGCCTCCGCGGCCAGGTCGAAGTCGTTCACCTTCAGCGCGCTCTCCACGTTGCGCAGCTCCGACTGGGCCTCTTCCAGCGGCCGGGCGGCGCGGCTGTTGAGGTGCTCCGGGTTGAGCTTGTCGTAGCTCTGCTGGGCCTGCTGCACCTTGCGCATCAGGTCGTTCTTGATGGACTCGCCGCGCTCGGAGAGCCGCTCCTTGTTCTGCGCGCGGGCCTGGTCTCGCAGTTGTCGCGTCTGCTCGGCCACGCGCTGCTGCTCGTCCACGGTGCCCTTGAGGTCCTCCATGAACTTGCCGAACTTCTCCGCGAGCTCCGGGTACTGCTCGCCGCCGAACTCCTCGTTGGCTTCGTCCAGGCCCTTGAGCATCTCGTCCATCTGCATGCCCAGCTCTTGAAGCTTCGCGAGCGCCTCGTCCGTCTTGCCCTCGCGCATCAGCTTCTCCACCTCGTCCAGGGCGCTCTGCATGTCCTGGTCCTTCATCATCTCGGACAGGGCCTCGGCGTTGAGGTGCTCGTCGCGGATGCCCTTGCGCATCTCCGCCATGCGCTGCATCAGCTCCTGGATGCGCGCCTTGAGCTGCTGAATCTGCTCCATCACCGCCTGGCGCGCGGCCTCGTCGGGGTTGGCCTTGAACTGCTCAATCAGGCGCGACAGCTCTCGCCGCTCTCCGGCCAACTGCTTGCCCATCTCCTGGAGCGCCTCCAGCTTCTGCCGGTCCAGCAGCGCCTCCAGGTAGAGGATGTCCTTCTCCAGCTCCGCGATTTCCTCCGTCACCACGCCGGACAGGCGGTTGCCGGTGCCCCAGTCCTCGCCCCGCGCGCGCTGGGTGCGCAGGTAGAGGCGGCGGAAGTCCGCGGTGCCGTTGATGTGGCTGCCCAGGGACTCGGAGATGTTGGCGAGCGCGGAGACCAGCTCGGTGGGCACGTCGCGCTCGCGCGACAGCGTCTGCGCCAGGGTGCGCATGTCGGTGATGAGCTGCTGGCCACTGGTGTCCACGGACGCGGCGGTGGCGATGGCCTGGGCGTCCTTCTGCTTGTCGCGGTCCGGACCCTCCAGCCGGTCCGCCAGGTGGTCCACCATGCGGCCCCACAGCTGCTCGGCCTTCTCCAGCGCGGCGCGGTGGTGCTCGGCGGCGGAGTAGATGCGCAGCACCTGCGTGCGGCTGACACCCTTCTTGGGGCCGTCCACCGCGTCGTTGTCCTGCGCCTCGACGAAGTAGGTAATCCGGTCGCCGGCGTCCATCTTGAGCGAGCCCAAATCCCAGGTGTACGTGTCGCGGCTGCGCCGGCCGTCCTCGCGGCGCAGCGGCACGCGCGTGTCCTTCTGCGCGCCGGGCGTGCGGAAGACGAGCGACAGGCCGGACAGGCCGTAGTCGTCGGTGGCCTCGTACTTGAGCGTCACCTTCTGGTTGGGGTCGACCTCCAGCTCCGCGGCGGGCGTCATCAGCGTCACCTGGGGCGCCTTGTCCGCCTCCACGGTGAGGGGGATGTCGGGGCCCACCGCCAGGGGCTTCTCGCGCCGGGCGTAGAAGACGAAGTGGTAGTGGCCGGTCTGCTTCGCGATGAAGGTGCCTTCCAAATCGCGGTTGCCGGTGACCTTGAGCGGTACCGACTCGGTGTTGATGACCAGCTCCGCGCGCTCCACGGGGCGGTCCGAGCGCGTCTTGATGAGAATCTCGGTGCCGGCCGGGGCGCTCACGGCGCCGTCGGTGCCGGGCACGGTGCGCTGGGACAGGCCGGTGTACGCGGGGTAGCGGTACGTCAGCTCGATGTCGCCGGTGATGGGTTCGACCTGCGTCGGGGCCTCCGGAGCGCGCGCCACCTCGAGGATGCGCTTCAGGCCCGCGGCCCACTTCTCACCGAACAGCCCCAACACCAGCGCGAGCACCAGCAGCACGCCGCACGCGGCCAGGGCGCTGCGCTGCACGGGGCGTCCGTCGACGATGGAGCGCACGTCCACGGTGCGCACCCGCGTGTCCATCTGCGCGAGGAAGGCCTCCGCCAGCTCCGGCGAGCCGTTGGCGTGTCCGCCCTGCTCGCGCCGCAGCTCCACCGCGGCCAGCACGTCCAGCGACAGCTCCGGCCGACGCTGGCCCACCAGTCGGGCGGTGAGCAGGTCGTCGCCCACCCGTCGCCGCGCGAGCCACAGGCCGAAGACACACGTCACCGCGGCGCCCACGGGCACGGCCATGCCGAGCAGCGACCCGCCCAGGCGCGGGGCCACGAGTCCCAGCAGGCCGCCACCCACCCACAGGAGGCAGGCGGCCATGAAGCCCAGTGCGAGCCCCTGGAGCCACAGGTACCGGCGCTGCCGGGTGCGCACGGCGGAGAGCAGGGCTTCCACGCCACGGCCCCGCGAGGACCTGCCCACCAGGGTGGGCG
>NZ_JABUMQ010000049.1:0-42642 GCF_013336645.1 Myxococcus sp. CA039A
AAGAATCAACTTCGTCGGCTCCGTGTCCGTGACGAGCGCAGGGACGACATCCACTTCGGCTTCCTCGTCCTCGGCTGCTGCGTCATGCTCTTCCGAAGCCTCTATCCTCACATTTGATAGAGGCTCTAAGCGACATCAAATACGCATCACCACGTTAACCCGTACCTTCCCACTTCGTTTATCGTGACCGATGCCGGCTTCAAGTGCCAAGCATACCAGGAGCATCATATTCCGTTGCCCACGACCAACTCTCAAATGAGAGGGCGCAAAGCCGCGGCTCTCCCTGCCTCATCCGATCTAAAATGACTGAATTCGGGTCACTACTGAGTACTTCGCGACGGAGGACATAGTCTCGAGGTGGTCGTGGCTCATGACGCACTCAAGCGCTGAGCGACAGAAACACCATGTCCCCAATTTCCCGCCCGAGGCCTTTGTCCTTCCCGGAGGAAGGACATGGCGGACATCATTTCGTGCCCCTCGGGGCTGACGGGCCGCATTCGCGGCATGCGAGTGAGAGAAGAGCGGGTCCTCGCTGACAGGAAGCTGGCGAAGAGCGGCGGCCAAGTGGATGAGCTGCTCTCTGCCTGCTGGGAGGAGTTGCTGGAGCCAGGACCCTACTCCTTCGCCGAAGGGAAGGTGGACTGGGGCCAGGTGCTGCAGGGGGACCGCTTCTTCGCCCTGCTCCAGGTGCGCGTTCTCACCTACGGCCCCGAGTATGTCTTCGCCGTCCCCTGTCAGGCGGCCTCCTGCCGGGCCCGCATCGACTGGGAGCTGGATTTGACGCAACTCCCCGTGCGCGCCCTCTCGGATGCGAGCCGCGCGTCCTTCATGGCGGGTAACCGCCTCGAGGTTACCTTGCCCGAAGCCGGCAAGCGCGTGCGCTTCAAGTTGATGACGGGAGAGGACGAGCGGCGGCTGCCGCAGTTGCAGCGTGCGGCGCCCGAGAAGCTGCTGTCCTCCGTCCTCGCCTACCGGGTGCTGGACGTCGACGGCGTGGACGCGCGCGACAAGCGTCGCTTCGTTGAGGACCTCACCCTGCGCGACGCCGACTACCTCGTCGACGAGTTCGACCGCGTGGATTGCGGCGTGGACACCACCCTCGAAGTCGAGTGCCCCGAGTGCTTCATCCGCCAGGAGGTGGAACTCCCTTTCGACCGGGGCTTCTTCCTTCCGGGTCAAGCCCGGACGGCGAGGCGCCGGGAGCGCTCCACCTCTTCCCCAGCGTGACGCTGGAAACGTGGCGCGAGGGCCTCTTCAACCTGTGCTGGCAGCAGCACGGCGGAAGCGGCCTCGCCGCCCCCCTCGGTGACGCCCTGGAGCTGCCCACCTCGGACAGGGACTGGCTCCTGGAGCGCATGAGTCAACAACGCAGCCACGAGGCGAAGGCCTTGGCGAAGTCCGCGAAGCGGAGGTAGCGCGTGCTCAACAACCTCGGCATGGGCTTCGTCTTCACGGCACGAGACTTGGCCTCCAACACCTTTCAAGGCGTCGAGCGCAACTTCATGTCCCTCGACAGGCGCGTGGGGTTGGGCACTGCCCGCATCGAGGGTGCCTTCCAACGCCTCGGCGTCGCCATGGCCCTCTTCACTGCCGGCACCGTCACCATCGGAGCGTCGCTGTCTCTGGCGAACGCCGCAGGCGAGTTCGGGCAGGCCGTAGCGGGGGTTGCCGCCGTCTCCGGAGCTTCGGCCGAAGAGCTGCGGCAGCTACGTGACGCGGCCCTCGAAGCAAGCCTCGCCACGCAGTTCACCCCCACGGAGTCCGTGCTGGGCCTGCGAGAGCTCACCCAAGCCGGCTTCACCGCCGCCGAGGCCATTGAGCTCTTGGAGCCCGTGTTGGACCTGGCCGGTGGCTCGTTGGGGGAGCTGACGCCCCAGGGTGCGGCGGGCCTCGCGTCCCAGGCCATGAAGGCCTTCGGCCTCTCCACCGACAAGGCCTCCCTCTCCGTCGACCAGATGCTCCAGGCCGTCAACGTCTTCGCCCTCTCCGCGAATGAGTTGCCCCTGGCCTTGGGCACCGCAGCCCGAGGCGCGCAGGCCCTCAACCAGGAGTTGCCCGAGACGCTCATCGCATTGGGCCTGGTCAAGAATGTCGTCCCGGGCGTGGAGCGCGCGTCCACCGCCGTGGCCGTCGCCATGGAGCGCATGGCGGACCCGGAGGTGCAGCAGCAGTTGCGCAGCGTCGGTGTTTCCGTCACGGACGCGGGCGGCAACTTCCTCAGCTTCCTCGGCATCCTCGACAAGCTGTCCCCTGCTCTCGAGCGGATGACGGCGGCCCAGCGCAGTGCCTTTCTCTTGAAGACGTTCGGCCGCGAGGCGTTGGGTGGCGTGAATGCCATCCTCAAGCAGCTCACCGACGGCGTGCGCAAGCAAACCGGCGAAGTCGTCCGCGGCGGCGCGGCCCTTGAGTACCTGCGCGACGAGTTCACGAATGCAGGGGGCACAGCCGAGAAGTTCCGCCAGCAGATGCTCGACACCTACGAGGGGCAGACGAAGCTGCTGGCCGGGCGCATGAAGGCGTTGGCCATCGTTCTGGGGGAACCCTTCGAGGCGGTGTTGAAGCCGCTCGTTGCCCTCCTTGCAGACGCCGTGAAGACGGTGCTGGGCGTCTTCGAGGCATTGCCCAGCCCCGTGAAGCGTGCCCTCGCGGCCTTCACGCTGGCTGCCGGGGGCGTCATCGCCCTCGTCGGCGCCGTCGTCTCCGGCCAGGTGGGCCTGGCGCTGTTGGTGGTGGGCCTCAAGGTGCTGGGCCTCACCGTGGGTGGGTTGCTCGCCACGGTGCTTCCGGCCGTGGGCGCCGTCATCCTCCTCGGCGTCGCGGTGGCTGGCCTCGCCTACGCCGTCCGCAACAACCTCGGCGGACTGGGCGACTTCGTCGAGCGCGTGAAGGAGCGGGTGACACTCGCCTTCGGCGGCCTCGTCCAGCTCTTCACCGACGGGGGGTTCTCTGGCGCGGTGAGGGCGGAGCTTGCCCTCGCGGAGAATGCCGGGCTGAAGGACTTCCTCATCAACCTCTATCTGTGGGGCCATCGCCTCCACAGCTTCTTCTCGGGCCTCGTCGACGGATTCTCCTCAGGGCTCGAAGCCGCGCGCCCCACCCTCGAGGCCTTCCAGGCGACGCTAGGGCGGGTGGGCGAAGCGCTGGGCTTCCTCTCCGAGAGGAACGACGCGGCCACAGCAGCGGCGAAGTTCGCCGCCTTCGGCGACGCGGGGGCCACGGTGGGACACGCCCTCGCCCGCGTCTTCGACTTCGTCGTCATGGGCATGACGGCCGCTGCGGAGGTGGTGGAAGGCCTGGCGGGCGAGTGGGACTACATGAAGGCCGGCGTCGACGTCCTCATGGGCAGCCTCAAGCAGTTGGGCCGCGTCTTGAGCAGTGCCCTCTCCGGCATCTTCGGCACCTCCACCGCCGCCGAGGAAGGCACCCGCGTGTGGACACTCATGGGGCAAGCCTTCGGCTTTGCCATCGGCAACATCACCACCGTCGTGGGTGTGCTGGTGTCCGCCGTCTCCCTCGTGGTGTCCGTGGTGGGGGGCGTCCTCAACGCCGCCATGGCGGCCTTCTCCGCCATCGTCGACGTCTTCTGGGGGGTAGTGCTGCTGCTCAGCGGCGCCATCACCGGTGATTGGGCCGAGGCGTGGCGAGGCCTGAAGCTCATCGTCTTCGGCGTCGTCGACGGCATCTCCGGCGTCCTGTTGGAGTTGGTGGGCACCCTCCTCGGTGTGGTGGACGCGGTGGCGAGCCTCTTCGGCGCGGACACAGGCCTGCAGCAGTCCCTGCGGACGGCCCGACTCAGCCTCCACCGGGACTTGTCTGTCGCCTTCGGCCTCGAGGACTCCGGCAACACCACCGCCGCGCCCGTCACCTCCGTGGACTCCTCCTCGCCCGTGGAGTGGCCCCTGGAGTCCTCGTCCATGCCGGCGGTGGCTGCCCTCCAGGCCTCACTGCCCCAGGCGGAGGTGCTCTCCTCGGAGCCGGCCTCGTCGTCCAGTCCGCCCGTCCACGTGAGTGTTCAGGTGGACGGGGAGGTACTCGCCCAGGCCACGGCGCGCGCCGAGAGAGACGCCGCCTCCCGCAGCTTCTCCCCCATGCCCGCTTACTGACATGCTCCGCCTGTTTCCTCTTTCAACGGGGCCGCCACTACCAGCTACCGCTCAAGCCTCTTGACGGAGCGCGGTCGGCATCCTCTCTGCCTGACCTCGCGTTGACGAAGTCCAACTACCCCCACGCACTTATGGCCCGAGAGCATCCTCCAGTTCGCGCCCTCCGAGCGACTCCAACGCGGAACACGCCTCCGTGAAGAGGGCGCCGTCAGGCCCAGTCGTCAGGCAAATCCCATAGGGCTCGACGGAGAGTGACACCACGCCATACTCGCTCCCCAGCATCGGTGCGCACAGCACATGGTCCATGGGGAATTCATAGGCCGGCTTCGAGGAGGCGATGCCCGTTGCCAGCGTGAGGCGCGCTTCGACTTGCGCGGGTGTCGGCAACGCGCCTGCGAAATAGAAGCGGTTCCTCACTCGACGAGGCGCGGGAGAATTGACGAGTTCCCGCCTGCCTCCGAGCTCGGCCAGGACTTGAAGAAGGAGTTCATCCGCGGGCGTCTCGAAATCCCACTCGGGCTCTAACGCGTGCTCAAGGCGGAGTATCGAGAATCCCCTCAATCGCCCGCGGGACAGCCCCATGCCGACCCAGAAGCCCGGTGGCGTCTCAAGGAGGTCAATGGGCGTTCCCAACCGCTCAGCCAGCATGTCCCGCAGCATCTCGAAGGAAGGTACTGCCCCCTCGAAGCCGATGCAGCACGCAGCAAATCCCATGTCTCCGTAAGCCTCCCGCCACAGCCGAAGCTACCCCGACACACCAGGGTGCATGCAAAGTCGCAGCACCACGGCCCGCAGCAACGTGGAGGGCCAAACGGGGGACTCACGCCAGCCCTGCGCGGAAACTGACACGCCTTGGCGACCGCCAGCTCCGCGCATCTCCAGGAAAGAAAAAGGCACGGCTTGGTGTCCCCGTCACAGGGCTGAGGACTTTGCATGAGGCACGGAGGAGCCTCGGCAATGTCCCTCGCATCTGCATTCACCCGGAGTCCCCGGTGCGTCCTCGTGAATGTCCTCACTGGTGAGGCCATGGAGTGCCTCTTCAACCCGTCACAGCTCATCGAGAAGCTCCAGGTGAATTGGAATCGCCTGGCGGTGCCGGGCCTCTCGCACCAGGTGCTCCAGTTTCAGGGCACCTCCAACCGGCAGCTCTCGGGCGTCGAGTTCTACCTGGACGCCTTCTTCGCCGCCCATGAGGCGGGGGCCAGCAACGTCATGGCGTTCCGCGCCTTCCTCCGCGCTCTCACCGTTCCTCCGGCGGGTACCGAGGGTGTGCTGGCGACGGCGCCTCCGCGCGTCCTTGTCCTCTGGCCCGGCGTCCTCACCGTGGAGTGCGTCGTCGCCAGCGTGGAGTTCAACTACCGCCAGCTCGCCGTCGACGGCCGAGTCCTCGTCTACACCGCCACCGTCACCTTCGAGGAGGTGCTGGACACCCGCGTCACCTCCGAGCAGCTCCGCCAGGAGGTGCCGTAGTGGCCCCTCACGCTGGCAGTCGCTACTCCTTCTCCCTCGGCCTCCGGGACGAGGTGGGCCGCCTCTACCTCACGGAGAGAGTCCCCTACGGCTTCCAGCCGCATGCGGACACGCGCGTCCACCTCGTCGCCCAGGGCGACTCCCTCTGGGGATTGGCTGGCCGCTACTTCGCCTCCCTCCCGCGCGCCTGCGGCTTCTGGTGGGCCATCGCTGACTTCCAGCCGGAGCCCATCATCGACGCGACGCTGGAGCTGGAGGCGGGGCGGCGCGTCTACATCCCCTCACTGCGCGTCCTCACCGACGTCATCCTCAGCGAGCAGCGGCGGAGGGCCAGCGAATGAAGCGGCCTCTCGACAGGAGCGCGCCTGGCGTGCGCCTCATACTGCTGGCGCACGAGAGGGCCCGCGGAGGCGAGCCGCTCTACCTTGAGGGCCGCGTCCTCGGACTCACCTTCGAGGAATCCGCGACGAAGGCCGACAAGCTCTCCCTCCAGTTGGACAACTTCGACTTGTCCCTCTTTGACAGGGCGGAGCTGGTGGGCGGCGCGGTGCTGGAAGTGTCCTGGGGCTACCCGGGCCAAATGGCGCCCGTGCGTCGGGTCGTGGTGACGAAGCTGAAGGGTTTCCAACTCCTCACCGTCGAGGGCCAGGCCCTCAGCACCCTCATGCACCGAGAGGCGAAGACGCGCACTTGGGCCGGCAAGACAAGGGGACAGGTGGTGCGCGAGGTGGCCGCTGAATACGGCTACGAGGGGGACTCCGTCCGCGTCGAGGACACGGGGGAGTCCTTCGACACCATCCACCAAGCCGGGGAGACGGATGCGCGCTTCCTGCGGCGCCTGGCCGCCCGGGAGGAGTTCGAGTTCCACGTCGATGACAGGGGCCTCTCCTTCGCCTCCCGAAACCAGGCCTCCGCCCCCACTCACGTACTGTGGTGGTACTCCGACGCGGGCCGGGGCGACATCCTCTCCGTCAACGTCGAATCCGAGTTGGGCCGCCGGGTGGGACAAGCGCAGGTGCGCGGGCGGGACGCCAAGTCGAAGACGAACATCGAGGCCCAGGCGAGCAGTGGCACCGTGCCGCGCACCACCCTCGCTGACTTCCTCGATGTGGTGGAGAAGCAAACAGGCACCACCTCGCTGCAGCTCCGCAACGCCACCACCAGCGTCCAGCCCACCTCCGCCTCAACGCCTGCCCAGGCCCAGCGCGAGGCCGAGGCCCGCTTCAGACGCGCGGAGGCCGGCACCGTGAAGCTGTCCCTTCAGGTGGTGGGCAATCCCAGCTTGCGCGCCAAGTCCGTGGTCGAAGTGCGCGGCATCTCCAGCTTCCTGTCCGGCAAGTACTACGTCACCGAGGCGAAGCACGTCCTCTCCTTCTCCGGCTACACAACGGACTTGAAGCTGTCGCGCGACGGCACGGGCCAGCGTCAGCAAGCCAGCGCCGAGAAGCAGGGACAGCCCCAAGGCGGCCAACCCAACATCTGTGCGCCCGCAACGGGCGGCGTGCTGACGGAGCTGGAAGTCGTCGACGAGAAGTCGGGACGCACACACGTCGAGTACCGCCATGACGGGCAGCCCCTTGGCGCGGGTGACCCCGAGGCGAGCCACAGCCCACCCCAGTGAGAAACACACCATGAGCACCTTCGACGATGACATCCACACCCATGACACTCGCCTGTTGGGCATGTACGTGGGCTACGTCACCCAGCGCGAGGACGCGGAGAGACTCGGCCGCGTCCGCGTGTGCATTCCGGGCGTCGTCGAGCCCGAGTCCGCCTGGGCATGGCCCCTGGGCACCTCCGGGGGCGGGGCCAAGGACACGGGCTTCTTCGCGGTGCCGCACGTGGGCGCCGAGGTGGCCGTCTTCTTCAATCAGGGGGACGTGGACGCTCCGTACTTCCTACCCGGAAACTGGGGGAAGCCGGGCGGCCAGAATGAGGTGCCCGAAGAGGCCCAGGTGTCTCCGCCCGACAACCGCGTCCTCGCCACCCCCACCTTCCGCGTGGAGTTGGACGAGTCCGCGGGCCACCGCAAGCTGAAGCTCACCAACCGGAAGACGGGCGACTGCCTCACCTTCGACGCGGAGGAGAACACCGTTACCCTCGAGGCCACCACAGCCCTCACCCTGCGCGCGCTCGGCGCCATCTCCCTGGAGGCCGCCCAAGTCACCATTGCCGGGCGAGTGGTGCGCCCCATCGCCGAGCCGATTTGAGGAAGCCCATGGCACTGCCCATCTGCATCCACATCTCCCCGTTGCCCGAGGCGTCCACGCTCACCCTGCCTGGCGGCGCCACCCTGCAACACCACCAACTCCTGCAGGCCGTCCAGCCGGCGCTCGCGCCGCTCACGCCCCTCTTCGACATCATCGGCGCGGTGCTGGCTCTCGTCGAAGTCGTGAAGGCCATCCCGGATGCGCTGGGGCCGCCGCCGGACCCGACAGCCATCGCCGCGGCCCTGCCGGCGCTGTCCGAGAAGGTGTCCAAGCTGCTCCGCCTCGTCCCCCAGCTCTCGGTGCCACTCGCAGTGGTGGGTGTCATCGACATCGTCCTGGGCGAGCTTGGTCAGGCCCGTGGCCAGCTCCTCCACCTGCATCTGCGCCTGTCGAGTGTGTCACGGGCCCGACTGCGCGCCGCCCAGCTTGGAGACGCGGGGCTCCTGGCGGTGGCCGGCTGCGCGGAGGCCAACGTCGCGCAAGAGGCCGCCAACGTCGGCAAGGCCCTGGCCGCTCTCTCCCAGCTCATGGCCCTCCTCAACGTCTTCCTGGGGCTGGTGGGCGGTCCCCAGGTGCCGGACTTCTCCAGCCTCGAGGGGAGTGCGCTGGAAGAGGCCATTGCGCCCCTCGACGCCATCGTCCGCACCCTGCAGCAGGTTCGCGCGGCCATCCCGGTTCCGTGAGGAGGAAGTCATGAGTCGAGAGCCCCAGAACCTCCTCGTCCCCTTCAGGCGCGACAAGAAGCGGGACTTCGCCTCCGGCACCGGGGCCGAGCTGCTCGCCGCGAAGGTGCGGCAGGTGCTGCTCACGGAGGGGGCGGCGCCCCACTCCTATGGCGAGCTGCCCTGGCGCACCAGCTTCGGGGCCGGGCTCGCGCGACTTCGACACCAGCGCAACGACGCCGTGCTGGCGGAACTGGCACGCGTGTACGTCCGTGACGCCCTCGCTCGCTGGCTGCCTGGCGTCCAGCTCATGCAAACTAGAGTTGAGCAAACCAGTACAAGCCTGAGGATTCATCTTCGGGTACATGAACATGACACGACAACAGCCGCGGACGTGCATCTCGAAGAATGAAGTCCATCTCAGTCCACAACCCGCTACTCCCCAGAACGCTTACCACGCACCAGCACCGACATCTCAAGCACGTTCAACAGGCGGAATACCCAAGCCGAGAGCTAACATGAAGCCTCGTCGGACCGAGTAGGCACGCAGAGGCCACAGGGAGTAAGCTGCACGGAGCTAGGACTCCAATTGGACCAGCCAACAGGCCCTCACACCAGCCAACAATGACCGACCTAATCATCCAAGCGCCAGATGGCTCCATAGAGTCAACCGATGGCCGCGTTCTACTATTCAGCCCAGAGCGCTTTGACCGCGACATAGTAAGGGGAGACTTCTGTTTCATTTGCGGCACCAGTCGGACCACAGGAAATCCATTCAACGACGAGCACATTCTCCCCAAATGGCTGCTGCGGGAATTCAACCTATTTCAGAACACAATCACACTCCCCAATCGCACCAGTCTCACATACAGACAATACACACTCCCGTGTTGCACAAGTTGCAATTCGCTAATGGGGCAGACTTTCGAGAACCCCATCCGAGAATTATGCACAGGCGGATTCGAGCAGATTGAGCAATTCATCAGAGATGACGGCCCCGGGCTAATTTTCTGCTGGCTCTCTCTCATTTTCCTCAAGACCCATCTGAAAGACGGGAGTTTATTCCAGACAAGAGATCGCCGATCAGGCGACCTCCGTAGACTTGCCGATGCCTACGACCATGTCGAACTCCACCATATTCATGCCGTCGCGCGCTCCTTTTTCACACGCGCCACATTGAAGAGAGAGGTATTTGGCTCTCTGATACTCCTCCCCGCCAAACAGGCGAACGGAGTCATTGAGCCATTCGACTTCGCAGACATTTACACCTCAAAATCAATCCTCCTTCGCATCAATGACTTCTGCCTCATTGCCGTACTCGATGACAGCTGTGCGGCACTGAGTTCATTCATGAATGACCTCGACAGGATTCGTGCGCCGCTAGCGCCTGCACAACTACGCGAGATCTTCGCTCACATTTCCTTCATATCGGCCAACCTAGAAGAGCGGCCATTGTTCCACTCCATCTTCAACAAAGATGGCCACACCATTGAAGGAAGCCGTCCGCGCGAAGTGCGACTCATCTCTCCGCCGGTAGCACCATTCGGAGAATTTCTATTTGCGGCTCTTGAGAACACATTGCACACTCACCCTGACCGTGATCACATCTCAGCACTAGTCAGAGCGGGTAGGTACAGTTTCCTCTTCGATGCGAACGGCAATCAAATCGAGAATTCAGTGGTTCTAAGACCCTAATCATTGCACCCGTCACATCAGTCGTACGCCCACAGACAAAAATAAGAAGGGCTTCTCGCCGCACCTCCTGCGGAAGCCCCCTACGCTTGGCGCAGGGAACAAACGAGAGCCACATGTCCCCTGGTTGGTGAGCCACGAGCCTTTGCTTCCTGCTGGAGGCCATCGCCGACGTGCCACTTCTTCCTGCGTCCACCGACTACACCCACCGCGATTTCGACGCCCTCCGTGGGCGCCTCATCGCGCTCGTGAAGAGCATCTTCCCCGACTGGAGCGACTTCGAAGTCGCCAGCTTCGGCAATGTCCTGTTGGAGATGTACGCCTTCGTCGGCGATGTCCTCAGCAGCTACCAGGACAACCTCGCCCGCGAGTCACGCCTCTCCACCGCCACTCAGCGCCGCAACGTCATCGCCCTGGCGCGCATGCTGGGCTACCGGCTTCACGGCGCCCAGGCTGCCACGGCCGAGGTGGAGCTGCGCCTGGCCCAACCTCCCGCAGCCCCCCTCACCTTCCCCGCTGGAACCGTCGTCCGCACCCAGGAGGTGACGGAGGCTGTCCGCTTCCAGCTCCTCTCGTCCGCCACCATTCCGGCCGGCGCCAACCCGCCGCGCATCGCCGCGGTGGCCGAGCATTCGAAGACGCACACCCAGCTCTTCGACGCCCGCGGCCTCGCCGACTTCGAGGCGCACCTGGACTTCGGCCCGTACCTCGACGGCTCGGCCCGGGTGTCCACCGCCCAGGGCGCCTTCATCGAGGTTGACACCCTCCTCAACTCGCGAGCCTCCGACACCCACTTCCTCGTCAGCGTCGATCAAGGAGACAAGGCCACCATCCGCTTCGGCACCGGCACCAACGGCCTACCGCCAGCTGGCACCGTGGCGGTGGTGTACAAGACGGGTGGCGGCGCCGCCGGCAACGTGGACGCGGGGCGCCTCGTCGTCGTGGAGGGCAGCTTCCGGGACGCTCACGGCCACGCGGTACAGGTGTCCGTCCACAACCCAGCCCCCGCCTCGGGCGGCGTGGACAGGCAGTCCGTCGCCTCCGCGAAGCTGCTTGCCCCCGAGAGTCTTCGCGCGCTGACACGCACCGTCTCCCGCGAGGACTTTGAAATTAACGCCCGGCGCCTGCCTGGAGTGGCTCGCGCCCTCATGCTGACGTCCAACGAAGACGCCACCATTGGGGAGAATGCCGGCATCCTCTACGTGGTGCCCCAAGGCGGCGGAGTCCCCACGCCCGCGCTCAAGGCCCAGGTGCTGCGGCAAGTCACCGAAGTCTACCCCTGCACCCTCACCTTCCAGGTCAGCGTCCAGGAGCCGGTGTACCGACACGTGGACGTCTCCGCGCGCCTCTTCTTGCGCCAGGGCGCTTCGCCCCAGGAAGTCGCTACGCGCGTCCGCCATGCGCTGACTGTCCACTTCCGTGTCAGTGAGCCGGACGGCACACCCAACCCGCGCATCGACTTCGGCTTCAACCTCAAGAACGCCCAGGGCTTCCCGGCCGGCGAGGTGGCCTGGTCGGACGTCTTCAACACCGTCCGCGACGTGGCGGGAGTTCGAAAGCTGGGCGACTCGCGAATGGACCTGACACTCAACGGCCTGCCCGCGGACGTGAAGCTGACGATGCGTGAGCTGCCGGTGCTGGGCAACGTCACGCTCCAGGACGGGGACACCGGAGGGCGCTTCTGACATGGCCCTTCTCAATCCCAGCTTCGAAGACGCGGGCGCCTGGCCTGGCGAGGCGGCGCACTGGACGCTGACGGCGGTAGCGCGCCTTGAGGTCCTCGCGGGCTTCGGGGTGCCGGAGGAGTCCTGCGAGGACTTCGAGCGCTGGTACGTGTGGCGCGCCACCCTCGCCGACGTCTCCGTGGCCCTCGCTTTCTTCTCCGGGCAGCGCGAGGGCTTCGAGGCTTACTCGCGGGGCTGGGACAACGACGGTTTCCTCTTCGAGCTGCCGCCCGCTCAGCTCGTCCCACACCTCTTCGAGGGACAGCCCGTCGAGACGTGGGTCCAGGGACTCTTCCTCGCGGACTGGGCGGACGTCACCTCCGTGGCGGGCCCCTTCAGCGACTCGCCGCGGGAGGACTTCGAGCAGCCCTGGCACACCCACGAGGCCTATGCCTGGCGCTGGGAGGGCGTGACGGCGCGCGCGGCCCTCTTCGACACCAGCCAGCCCACCGAGGACTTCAACACCGGGTGGCCCACGGCCACCACGCAGTGAGGACACCATGGCAAACGCAGACTGGACTTACCTCAATGGCGGACTGGACATTGCCACCGTGGACAGGGGGGTGACGGCGGGCATTGCCCGGCCCCCAGGGGGTGGCAACTTCCTCTTCGCCTTCAATTCGCTGTCGGCCGCGCAGGGCGCCGTTGCCCTCTTCGCCAACCTGCCGGACTTCGCCCCCATGGCCAGGGGCGGGAGCATCCGCGGCTGCATCCAGCGCGGGCCCGGCGGCGGCCCCACCGGCTTCGCCCCTTTCCTCTTCCTCTGCGGACAGGGCAGCTCCGTCAACGACGCTGCCTACCTCCTGGGCCTCTCCGACGACGAGCCGCATCGGGTGGTGCTGCGCAAGGGCGCGGTGGCCACGGGGCTTCCCGACGCGGACGGCCCCGGCGTCTTGCTGAAATCCTCGGCCAGCTTCACCCAGGGCACGTGGCTGCACCTGCGACTGGACGTCATCGTCAACGCCAACGGCGACGTCGTCCTCAAGTCCTTCCACAATGACTTGGCCGCGCACCCGCTCGGCACGCCTCCCGATTGGCAGCCCTTGCCGGGCATGGCCGCCTTCATCGATGACGCCCTCGGCATCAATTCCGGCAGCCAGCCCCTCACCTCGGGCCGTGGCGGCTTCGGCTTCGCCGTGCGGGACGTCACCCGCCGGGCCTACTTCGACTCGCTCGAGCTATCCCGACAGGTGTAACGCCCATGGCCCTCAACGCCTTCACCAGTCGCCTGGGACTGGGCCAGGGGCGCATTCGGCCCCAGCGGACCACGCCCGCCTCGGGCGAGTACCTCTTCGTCCTCGGCGACGAGGAGCCCGGGCGCCGATTCGAGTTGGCCCCTGGGGACTTCGCCGAGGTGACGCAGCCGGTAGACATCACCGACGTGGCTCTGGTCCGCGCCGCCTTGCGCCTCCATGTGCGTTCAGCAGCTCTGGCGGGCCTGGCCTGGGAAGCATCCCTCGTCGTGGACGGCGTGAAGTACGCCCGCTGCCTCGGGCGCCCCGGCCGCGAGCGCCTCGTCGGGGACATGGCCGCCAACGTCTCGAAGCTCTCCGGTGTCCACACAGTGGGCGTCCGCCTGGAGCTTGTCTCCTCGTGAGGTGCCTCTATGGCCACGGTTGAGCTGCCCGCTCTCTACATCGACACCGTCTCCCTCTTCACCGAGACGCGCCGTCCCCTCCTCCTCAACCGCGCTCCGGGCCCAGGGGAGGAGGACGTCCCCATCGATGCCGCGCTGGAGCTGGAGGTGGTGGACGTCGGCACGGATGGTATTGCCCGGGCGGCCACCCGCGTCTGGGTGGACGGAGTCCTCGCCTTCGCGGGCGGGGACAGCATCGAGGTGCAACCCGCCTTCGCGGGGCCGCTGGCGGAGGTGACGCAGACGGCGGACACCCTGCGGGTGGTGCTCCACCCGGCGGTGCCGCTGGCCAGCCAGGCCGCCGTCTCCGTGCGCGTCGTCTCGGCCACGGTGGGCGGCGCGCACCTCCTCGACGAGACGTACACCTTCACCGTGGAGGACAGGACGGCCCCGCGCCTCGTGGGTGCGCAGGCCGTGGGGCCCAAGTCGGTGCGCCTCGCCTTCGACGAGGACGTGCGGGTGCTGCCCACTGCGCACTTCACCTTCACCGCTCGCAGCTCGCCCGCAGTCCCAGTCGCCTCCCTCGAGGCCGCGGCGGACGGCCCCTTCGTCCACCTCGTCCTCGACACGGAGTTGACGCCGGATGTGGTGTACGAGGTCCGCGTGGAGGGCGTGACGGACACGCACGGCAACCCGGTGCTCGCCCCCTACCACCGCGCACCCTTCACGGGCTTCCGTCCAGCCCGGCCGCCCTCCCGGAGCTTCCAGCTCTGGGACATGCTGCCCCGCCACAACCGTCGCGACGACGTGACGGGCGACCTGCACCGCTTCATCGCATGCCTCCAGGAAATGACGGACCTGCTCCTCGCGGACTTGGACGCGTTCCCCGGCGTCTTTGACTTGGAGCGCGCGCCCGAGGCCTTCCTCGACGCAATCCTCCAGGACTTGGGCAACCCCTTCGCCTTCGAGCTGGACGTCCTCGCCCGGCGCCGGCTGGCCTCCGTCCTCGTGGACATGTACCAGCAGAAGGGCACGGCCCTGGGCCTGCGCAACGCCATCCGCTTCTTCCTCGGCATCGAGGTGAGGGCCATCTCCCCCTTCGCCTCGGACACCCTCGTGCTGGGCGAGTCCGATTTGGGCGTCGACTGGGTGATGGGCCCTTCGGAGCGCTTCGCCCGCTACGCGTTCAACGTCGAGGCGGGACGCCTCCTCTCGCCTGCGGAGCGCCAGCGCCTGCGCACCCTCGTCGACTACCTCAAACCCGCCCACACCCACTTCGTGGATCTGGTGGAGCCCCTCCCGCCTGTCATCCCCGAGCACTGGGAGTTGAGCATCAGCGAGCTGAGTGAGACGACCGTCCTGCAGAGTTAGACGGGTTCGTAGAAGATTGCGTCCAGAAGGGCCACTCGGGCGCGCCAAATCCTCCGCTCCTGTCTACCGCGGGGCTCCGGCGCTGAGAACCAAGGGTACTCCCAGATTTGCTCAAGCACTTCTCTGAATCTATTAACGGAATTTGGCCGCACACCGAAGACACGCGAAATCTGAGGCACGCTCGCGTTGTTCGCCGGCAGGAACAGATCGGGTCGCTTCATCGAAACGAGGCGCGTCGCCACACCGAGCCCCACGCCTTCAATGGCGACCAACTGCTCCAACGTCTGTTCGGCATCATCCAAGGACACGATTCCGTCCATTGGCAATCGGTCAAGTACTCGCCCGATCATCTCCGGATGCTCAGAGGTCATATTCTTAAACCAGCCGGCTCCAGTCATGCGCCCAAAGTACCCAGCGCTTCCTCCACCCCAGCCTGCAATGAGTTTGCGCCCATCAAGTGGAATATCGGCAAATCGCGCGGCGGCAGCAAACGCCAGCTGGCTACCCTCAACTTCCTGCAGATACGACCCATCAGGAAAATCGAAGACGTGTATCGACCACCCGTTGTTAAGCGACCGTCGTTCTTGCCTCCCAATGAGATCGACGAAGTCCGACCATTCAATGTCGAGGTCCTTAGGACTCTCGACAGTTGGTTGTCGTGCCCGGCGCGGCTCCCTCATTATTGGAGGGAGAGGCCTCGACGCGAACATTCGCTCGTAACGCTCCATCCAGTCATCATCAGGCTCAAATGATCGCGGATGCGTCCACTGCTCACCGATGAAACTTCGGATGCGTTGCATCTGGCCACAGGCAGCGGCCCCAGATAAGAGCACGTTGATTTCAGTATTTCCAGCAAATCCCCCTGCAGTGAAGTTGCTGGACCCAAGTAGGGCTCGCGCTTCGTCGCCACGACGCGCAAACAGGACTTTGGGATGGAACACACCGCCAGTATCTGGAATCACCCGAAGAACGCCAGTTCCCCTCAACGCGCGGAGGACATCTGGTTCGGTTTGAGCAAAATGAATTCCAACGACCGCCTGAGCAACCTTCGAAAGCGGAAGGAGGCGCCAATGCTCGCGTGCTGCACTCGCACCGGCCATCCAGGCATAGGCCAGCACAATCTCATCAGCCCACGCCACCAGCTCCCGCAGAGCATCTGTTGCTTCGGCTGGAGAGACCAAAACAGACACGTCCACCTGCTCCCGCAGAGTGCCAACTGCTTCAGGAAGAGAGACCAGGACAGACGTATTAGAGGCAGGACTGTTCATATGAAGAGACGCTACCTCCTGATTTGTCCCCGGCCCATAGCGCCCTGACTTTGCCCTTGCAGAGAGCCATCCACACCCGGGAACACAATGTCCGACAGGACACAATTCTACTTCCGTCAGCGCGTCACTGAAGCCGAGCTAAATCTTGCCTTCGCGTTCCTCGAGAAGGCCGACCGCAACCTCGCCTCGGACCTGGGCGTCCACGGCGTCATCTCCGGGGCCGTGCCCGCACCGCACTCGCCCGTGCCCAATCTCTCCGTCGACCTGACGGCTCCGGGCCGCGCCTACGACAACCTCGGCCAACGCATCTTCTTCGGCACCGGGCAGACGGTGGACTGCGCGGTGGACTTGTCGGGCATCCCCACCGACGTCTCCACCTCGGGCAGCGAGCGGTGGGTGGGCATTTTCCTGCGCTTCACCCGCCTGCTGTCCGAGCCGCGCACGGACGGCAACTCCCAGCAGGTGTACTTCCGCCGCGACGAGTCCTTCGAACTGGTGGTGCGCCAGGCGCCGGAGGGCCCCGTCGGCCAAGCGCCCAAGCCCGCCCTCCAGCCCGACGAGCTGCTGCTGTGTGACGTCCGGCGCCGCCCGGGGCAGACGCAGATTCTCGCCGCGGACTTGGACACCTCCCGCCGGCAGGCCTTCATCTTCGCCCGGGGCACCTCCGTGGCCGTGGAGAGCGGCACCTGGGACGTGCTGAGCCCCAGTGCGCAGACGGTGCAGGCGACGCTGGACGAGGTGGATGCCGAGCTGGCGGGGCACTTCTCCGGCACCGCCCGGAGACACGAGGCCGGTGCCGTGGACTACGCGCCCCACGGATTCATCACCTCCACCACCGTGCAGGAAGCCGTGGACGAAGTCGTCGACGAGCTCTCCTCGGCCGCCGCTGGCACACCGGGCGCCTCCCGAGTGGGCGCAGACGCGGTGCCCGGCACGCCCAACCTCCTGCCGGCGGGCACCGTGGACGCGCAGCTCTCCTCTCTGCTGGGCTTCGTGAATGCCCACCAGGGCGCGGCTACCGGGGCACACCACGCCAGCGCCATTGGCGCCTCGCCCCATGGCTACGTCAGCAGCACCAGCGTGCAAGCCCAGTTGCAGGAGGCCGTCACTCGCCTCGGCGAGACAACGGCCGGAAGCTCCGGTGCATCTCGTGTCGGTGGAGATGCGCTGGCCGGGACTCCCCATGCCCTTCCTGCCAGCAGCCTGCGGCAGCAGCTGGCCGCGCTGCTGGGCTTCCTCAACGGGCACGTCACCCAGGGAGCGGCGGCCCATGCGGCCTCCGCCGTCTCTGTCGCGGACACGGGCAACCTGCTCTCGGCAGGCACCGTGGAAGCCGCCCTCGCCGAAGTCCTCGGGGCCTTCAGCGGCGGGCACTTCCGCGGCAACGAGACGGCCACCGGGCAGCACAAGGCCATCCTCCAGCCCGTCCTCGGCGCCGGCCGCGTCCTTCTCCTCGACGCCCAGGGCGCAGGGGGCGCCGCCGCGCGGCTGCGACTCTACGCCGACGGCGATTCGGTGTGGTTCACCCTCAACGCCGCCTGGAATGAGAGCGCCTGGGCCCGGGACACCACCGGGGCCGCTGCAGGTGGCTTCCGCCTCTCACGCAACGAGGCGGAGTTCCTCCACGACGCCAGCCTCACCGCCACCTTCGCCTCCTGGACGCGCACGTTGCGACTCCCCCTGAGCAGCACCGCCAGCAACACCTCCTTCGAGTTGGCGGGCAGCGTGCGCGAGGTGGGCCGGCTCGGCCTCCAGTACAGCAACAGCGACACCGCCGCGCACGACAACCTGGCCGGAGGCGGCTCGGTGACGTTCCGCAGTCGCTTTCCCACCGCGCCCTCCTCCATCACCCTCAGCCCCTACGCCACCAGCGGCAGCTTCGTCGGCAATCCCACCGTCATGGTGCCGGACAGAGACGGCTTCGCCTTCTACAGCCACCAGAATCTCCAACCCCTCGCCGCCACGTACTGGTTCGGCTCGTACACCGCTGTCGCGTGAGGACTCCTTCATGGCCATTCACGAAGTCACCGTTGAGGACGTGCTTCAGCGCTGCGCCCGGTGCGGCAGCGGCAATCGCCTCTCCCTCGAAGCCCTCGAAGTGGGCGTCGCCCGCCGGGAGGACATAGACGACGGCCTCGTCCAACTGCCCCCTTGTCCTGCGTGCCGCTCCACCGAGTTCCTCATCCGCCCGGCCGAGAGCGAGCCGGAACATCCAGCGCCAGGAAGCTTCGGACACCTGCACCGACTCCTCGTCGGCCACGTCCACGCGAAGCTCGTCGAGCGAGGGCGTTTGCACTCGGTGCTCAATCCCAAGGGGGGCGGCGCCGGCAAGGTGGCGGTACGGCCCCTGTCGCAGGAGGCTCGCGAGCGCTGGTTTCCGCAGGGCTTGCGTATCGAGATGCCTCCCGACGAGCAGCCCCGCGCCCCTGAAGAGTCCAGTTAATAGACATCCACTGCCAGCAAAACAGCCCCCCCGCACCGAGAGGCCCCGGGGCGTCGCGAATCCCCCGTCCCTCGACTTGCCATGTCCCCAAGACAGAGCGTGTATGTCTTCACGCGCCGCCCACTGCGCGCCAGGGAGACACGCATGTTTATCGGCACTGACACCACCTACATCGGCAATGAAATCCCCGGGCTCAAAGGGAAAAAGGTCCGCATCTTCGCGGTGCTGCGCGGCGGCCTCCGCCCCGACGCCAACCCGGACGCGGACGACTACTACGTGAATGACAACGAGAAGCTGGCACACCTCGGGGGCGTCACGGCCGAGGACTGCATTGACGCGGCTCCCATTCGCCCGGACGGAACCACTTCCTTCGTGCATGTCGACCCGCGCGCCATTGATTTGGGGTGCTTCTCGCACCTCGGCAAACCCAGCGCACAATGACTTGCCATCCGCGCGAAACAGAGCGTGTATGTCTCACGCGCGCCGCCCAAGGCGCACGGAAAGACGAAACAATGACACCCCACAAGCCCCGCCCTGCCAAAACCACGAAGCCCGCCCCGGCGCACGAAGAAACCCTTGAGCGCATTGCGCGCGAGGAAATGGACATCGAAACACTAGAGAAGCGATGGAGCGACAGCCTCGACTTCCACAACGTGTCGGCTTGGGGAGTGAAGGCTGCGCTCGAAGCGGCCTACCAAGCCGGCAAGCGCGACGCCAGCAACGCCCCCACCAAGTAGCCCCCCAACCACTACCGATGCCCCGCCCAGCGGGGCAGCAGCGCACGAGGGCCGCCGGGCCACTCTCGTGAACGGCAGACGTGTACCCACGGCCCGAAAAGGAAAACACCACCATGCCCCGCACCGCCGCACCGAAGACGAAGACGCTGGAGACGATGAACCTGACGGAGCTGCGCGCCCGGTACCGCGAAGTCCTGGGCGAGGAGACGCGCAGCCCCAACAAGAAGTATCTCATCCGTCGCATCGAGGAGGCCCTCGCCACACAGAAGCAGCGCAACCCCTCCCGCCGGGCGACGGCCGCCGCCACCACCGCTCCTCCGGCGACTGCCGCACGGGGCGCCACCTCGGCCGAGGGCACGCAGCCTGCCCGCCAGCGCGGGCGCTTCGCTTCCATGACGGTTGGCGAGTTGCAGGCGAAGTACCGTGAAGTCGTCGGGCGCTCGACGGGCAGCAGCAACCCCTCCTACCTCCAGTGGAAGATTCGGGAGGCGGAGGCCGGACGTGTGCCGGTGGGCCCCCGCCCCGAGCGCGAGGTGAAGGTGCGCGAAGACGGCAAGCGCGTCATCCCCCTCTCCTTCGACGCGGAGGACCTCGCGGCCCTGGACAAGGCCTGGCGCGACGCGGGCATCCCGAGCCGGACTCGCTTCTTCATGCGCGCGGTCCACCGCGAACTCACGGCAATGGGCGCTACCGAGGCCGCCGCGCATTTCGCCCTGAACGAGAACGAGTGAGGACGGCCATGGCGGTAAAAGAACAAGCCACCGACGCCCTCGGCCGGCGCCGCGTGCGGCGCGCACCACCCAGGAGCCCGGCGCCGATGGGAGGCGCCTCCGGCTGAACCAGCGGGCCGGGCGAAGGGAATCCGCGTGGGCACACCCGCCAGGCCCCAGCCCCGCCGCAGAGGCAATTACACACACTGGAATTCCGCCTACTGCCCCAGCCCAGGCAGGGTGTCGGCGCCCCATCAGCAGACGGCTGGCGTGAAACCCCGCGTATTCTCGCAAGTATTTCAGACGTCCAAATCCGCCCTTCCGGGCGTCGAAGTGGACTTGCCTCATTCGCACACAAGAGCGTGTATGTGTTTCGCGACGGGCGCCACAGCCCCGCGCGAATGCGAGAGGCAAACTCCATGAAGACGCTCCGGTTTGGGATTGAGATTGAGACGGTGGGCGCCAGCCGCCAGAAGCTGGCCCACGCGATTCAGGGCGCGGTGGGCGGGCGCGTTTCCGGCGACTACCAGGGCTGGCAGGTGACGGACTCACAGGGCCGAACTTGGAAGGTGGTGCCGGACGGCTCGCTGAGCGGAGGGGAGTACAGCGGTGAAATCGTCTCCCCCATCCTCACCTACCAGGACATGGACGCCTTACAGCACGTGGTGCGCGCCGCGCGCGAGGCTGGCGCTCGCGCCGACGCCTCCACCGGCATCCACATCCACGTCGACGGCAGCCGATTCACGGCCAAGGGTGTCACCAACCTCGTGAAGATGGTGCACAAGCAGGAGCGCCTCCTGGAGACAGCCCTCGGGGTGAGCGCCGCGCGGCTCAGCCGGTACTGCCGCCCCATCGACGGGGCCTTCCTCCAGCGGCTGGAGGCCCGGCGCCCGCGCACCCTTCAGGACGTGAATGAGGCTTGGTACGGGCGCCGCAACCTCGCGCCGCAGCGCTACGACGCCAGCCGCTACCACGGCCTCAACCTCAACAGCCTCTTCTTCCGGGGCACGATTGAATTCCGCTACTTCAACGGCTCGGTGCACGCGGGCGAGGTGAAGGCCTATGTCCAACTGGTGTTGGCCCTCGCGGCCCGAGCCCTGGCTTCAAAGGCAGCCTCCAGCAAGCGCCGCGACTTCAACCCCGCCACCGCGAAGTACGACTTCCGGGTGTTCCTCCTCCACCTGGGCCTCATCGGTGAGGAATTCAAGACGGCCCGCACCCACCTCCTCAAGAAGCTGGAGGGCAGCGCCGCCTGGAAGGGCCAGCGCCGCGACAGGCGCGGCTCGGGCGGGGAAGGCACCCCCGGCAGCGAGGGCGCACAGGGCGGCAGCGAGGGCGCGCAGGGCAACACAAACGAGGCGCTGGCCGCCTGAAGCGGCCTTCACGCCAGGGCTCTTCGGGGCCCTGGTCGACACGGACAACGGCGGGCCGCGCGCCCGCCTTCAACGCGAGAAACCCCATGCTCTATTTCGCCTACGGCTCCAACCTCGACAGTGCCCAGATGCGCGCGCGCTGCCCCGACGCCACTGTCGAAGCCCGCGCCACCCTTCCCGGCCACACCCTGGTGTTTGGCGGCTACAGCCGCCGCTGGGGCGGCGCCGTCGCCAGCCTCCAGCGCGTGCGCGGCACCCACGTCGAAGGGCTGCTGTATCGTCTCACGCCCGAGGACTTGCGCGCCCTCGACGCCTTCGAGGGGCACCCCTTCGCGTACCGGCGCGCCGCCCGACTGGTGACGGACAAGGCCGGCCACCGCCGCCGCGCGCTGGTGTATCTCCAGCCCGAGGAAGACTTCGAATCCTGGCCCCCCGCTGGCCGCTACTTCCGCGTCCTCTGGCACGCATACGGGCGCCTGGGTTTCAACCGCGCAGCGCTCGCGTGCGCCCTGGGAGGTGCGGCGTGAAGCACGCTTCAACCTCGACGCGCGTCTTCGTCTACGGGACGCTGCTGTCCGGCGAGCCCAATCACCACCTCCTGCGCGGCGCACGCCTCATCGGCCCAGCGCGGACGCAGCCTCGATTCACCCTCTACGACTACGGGCCCTTCCCTGCCCTCGCCTCCAGGGGCACGGACGCCGTCGAGGGCGAGGTGTACGAAGTCGACGCTCTCATGCTGGCGGCGCTCGACAGGCTCGAGGGCCACCCTCGCTTCTACGAGCGCACGTCCATTGCCCTCGACGGTGCCGACCGCGTCGAGGCATACCTGTTCCCCAAGGTGCGACTGGCAGGCCGCCCCATCATCAAGTCCGGCTGCTGGCGCACACATCTGAAGGAGAAGTCATGGTAATCATCATGCGCGACGGACGTGTCTTCCAGGGCACCGCCATCCAAATCGTGAAGGGAATGCAGGACATCGCCTTCGGCGTGGAGCGCCTCTCCATTCCCGAGTACATCGCATGGGTGGTTGCCAATACCCAGCGTTTCGAATCCGTCGCGCTGCGCGTGCAGGGCGCAACCGCCGAGGAGAAGGCCGCGTCCCTCGTGGATGAAATGCTGCGCGAGGGCTTGGCGACGAAGGGGTGAGGGTGGGTCCGCCCAGCAAACCATCACCGCCTCATTCGCGCGTGCGCTATTGCCCAACCGGGCCCTGGCGAATGGGCACGCGCAGGGACTCCCTCAGCAGGTGCACCTCACCCAGGAGGCGAAGAATGTCTTCACCTGCACACCGCGGCGGCGGCCTCTTCTTCGCGGGGGCATCGCTCAGCCCTCGCAGGTAGCGGCCCTCGAGGGCCGTGAGGTCCTCGTCCGTCTTGGGCCTCATGGACGCGGTGTGACGTGGCGGTCTGTCCACGAGCCAGGAAGCCCTCAAGCTCGTATGCATCCTGCGGCGCCACCTCGCCTACAGCATGGCGCTCCTCCACGAGCGCGAGGGCCGCCCGGGCACCCAGCTCCGCCAGCACCGCCGCCTCCGCGTCGCCATACTCCCGCTTGGCCGAAGCCAACAACGTCCGGGACTCCGGACTGCCGTCCATCATCGCACGTGCGAGTTGCAGCCCCATCTCCGCCCATCCCAATCGCTCCGAGAGCGCCCGCCGCTTCTCCATGTCCATGCAGGCGTCGCAAAGCAGGGGGCATGCCAACAGGCCTCATGGACCCTCGCTTCGAAAGTTGCGACCTTCGTCGCGAGGGGCTGAACTACGTCCCTTCATGGGAACGGGAGACGAGGTTCAGCACTTCCTGAGCACAGGTGAGCACGACGCGCACTGCCGAGCTTGGCCAGGCGACCGCATTGAGAGGGAGCGCCGCGCGCATGAAGAGCTTCGCCAGTCCCTCGTGGCGGAGGTGCAGCGACGCACGGTGGCATTGGGGGCCGAGGAGCGACTCCGGGGCTTCGACATCGTCTCCCTCACCCGGCTGAAGGTGGAGCCCATGGTGCGCGGCCTCTTCCCCGCCTCGGAACAGGGCGCGGTCCTCTCCCTCTTGGAGAAGTCCGTTGTCTTCCTCACGCCGGCCAATATTGCCCGAGTCCTGCGGGAGTCCTCCTGGCTGAGCACGGCGTGGGACTTGGCCAACCTCTACCTCCTCAGCGTCGGCGCCGAGTTGCTGGGGCCAGAGGCTCCCCAACTCCTGGGCCTCAGCGAACACACCACGTGCTACGTCTCCCTCGCCTATTTCGACGAGGCGTCCCCCTTCGCCGACTACCTCGTGCACGAGGCGGCCCACGTCTTCCACAACTGCAAGCGCCGCACGGTGGGCCTGCCCGAGACGCGCCGACGCGAGTGGCTCCTCGACATCGACTTCCGGAAGCGTGAGACGTTCGCATACGCCTGCGAGGCATATAGCCGCGTCCTCGCGGCCGGCAGCAACCGCCAGGCGCGCATAGCGCTCGCCGAGGAGTACGCGGCCTGCGCGGCGCCATCCGATGAGCGTGTCTCGGTCAGCGAGATGGTGGAACTCGTCCGTGAAGCCGCGGCGGCGCGGAATGGGTGGAAGCACATCCTCGCCCGGTGCGCCCTGCCGACTCGGGCCGTCACGCAGACCTCCGCGACAGAGGTAACAACAGCAACCCGGCGTCACGGCCCATGAAGACTCGGGAGGGGCACCCCTTCCCGCGTAGTGGCGTCAGGGGCGCCGTCCGGCTCGACGGGGGCCAGGCGCCCATCCGCCGTGACGCGCAGCACATGGGCGGGTGCGAAGGCGCCAGCTCGGCCGCAGAAGACTTCATCGAGTCGCTGATTCGTCGTCCCCACCACGAGGTTCCCCGCTTCATCCAGCGTGTATGCCAGCGGCGAGGGGGGAGGACGCTGGTAGCGGAGGTTGATATACGGCGCGCATCGGCCGAAGTACGCTCCATTATGGGCGCTTTGCGGACATGCGGAGCGAGGTATGGTTCTCCGCTAACGGGGGTAGACTATGCCAACATCCGGACCGACTTTGAGGAAGGTTGTCGCTGCAGATGGCAGGGAGATGGACGCAACGTTCCACCTCGATCCTGAATCCAGCGCTGAGTCTGTTGAGCTCGTGTTCGAGAGCCGCGGCGGAGGCACGCGAAATACCGAGTACAAGGATGGGCTGAAGGTCCTCCTCGAGCGACTTCGTGCAATAGGCGGAGCGACTATTGAAGATGCCGTCATCGATACTGAGGCCACCCGGGACTCACTCTCAGAGTCGGAACGGCGCATACATCCCCGAGGGCGCAGCTATCCCATCTCGCTCGATGCCGAAAGCGATGTCGCCAAGTTGCGCATTGCTCTCATGAGCGCTCAGACGGGGGTTGGTCGGAAGCCCGGCGCCAAGGGGGGCGGCAACCCAAATAAACGGATGCGCCTCACACTCACGTTTCCACCTACGACGTTTTCATCCCTCGGCGCGATCGAGGATGCACTCGCTTTGGGACAGCCCCCTACCTTCCTCGCCCGGATATGCTGGAACTCAGCTCATTGGGTGCGCCCAACGGGGGAGTCTCGAATGCTCGAGACCGGAACGTATGTGACCGAATACGGCTTCGGACATGAGGAGTGGCTCTTCAACTTGGGGTGGGTGCTCGACAATGGCTTCCACTATGCGTATCTGCAACCCCTTCGTTCTGCGTGGGAACGGCATAGGGGGCGGGTGATTCATATTCGACTCTTCACAATTGCCCCGAGTGGAGAGCGTCTCTACGTTGGGGAGCTTCGCTCGTGTGAGGTGCTGACCGAAGAGCAGGCGGAGGTTGCCGCAAGGGAGTACGAGAAGCGGGGTTGGATTGATGAAATGCGTGAGCAGGTGGAGGCTGTGGAAGGCAGGCCTAAAGGACTCCTCGGCGACCCAATCAGCCGCTTCAACCTCCGCTTTCGCCCAAGTGACGCGACATACTTCGTGCCCCATCAGCAGGCTACGTCGTCACTCCTGAAGGATGCCTACCTCCGGTACCGGCTCTACAACTGGACGGACGAACTTGCGGCCGACTTCGAAGATTCGTCCTCCGCGCGATTGGTGCCGATAGGGCCAACAGGGGTCACGGGCAAGAACACGGGCACAGTCCACCGTCCAGGTACTGCTCCTTCATCGTATGACCCAGTGCACAACATCCTCCAGCAGGAGTTGTACAAGATCCTGAAAAAGGCTCATGGCGCTAGCGCTGTGACGATGGAGGAGGACCACGTAGACCTGAAGGTTCGCCTCCCTGGAAAGACGGTCTTCATCGAGTTGAAGACCTTGCCTAGCGCCCGTCTTGCCGTCAGAGCTGCCCTCGGGCAGTTGCTCGAGTACTCCTATTTTCGGCAGCATTCTTCTCAGAACGATTCCGCGGAGCTCATCGTCGTGGCTCCTGCCTTCGCTGACGAGGATGAGCAGGCGTATGTGAGGCTCCTCAGGACAACCTTCAACATCCCGATCAGCTATCGAACGTTCAATCGTGAGATGAGGGCATTCGACCTGAAGTGACCGAGCTGTAACGGGACGTATTTACTGGTCTGAGGGGGCCCTCACTGCGTGTGGTGGTGGTGTCATCTGCCGCGAAAGAGGCTCAATGGGTGCTCGACATGAACGCGCGCAAGCAGGCGGCCCCAAAGAGTCTGCTGCCTCTGCAGGCAGGCCAGACGCCAGTCAGTCGTGCTCGAGCTAGGAAATGCTGACGGCCCATTGAACCCGACTGAGGGCTCTTCTCAGGACCAGCTCCCTAACAAATCCCACGAACGAATAGACAGGACCAATAGCCCCCAGCGCTATACAGGATCCCACTCCAATCAGCGTGACATGAAAATCGAACACCCAAGAAGCCACCATCCCACTTACCCACAACGGCACTGCGATGAGCCAGCCCCTCTTCCATCGACTTGGTTTCTCCACATCAAACAATCCTGCCGGACCTCTTGAATCCAGACGAACCCACTCGTTCGTCGCATGAGAGTAGACACTGAAATCAAAATAAACCCCACCCTCACTGCGTACACTGAGAAACGTAAATCTCCCCCCTACGTACCCTAGGCTTCGACAATCCGTGAGGGTATACGAAAACTCCCCACCACGGTCTCGCTCGAAAAAGTAGTCTACGGAAGTAGTCACCCTTTGGGCCTCCTTTGTGCTCACAATGTCTGTGCGAGGGTGACTGACCGCGCGAAGAACTGCATCGGTAGTAACTATATCGAACCTCACTCCCTTGACAGTTATGGTTCGCCACTCCAAAGGAACAGATGAAGTTCGCCTAGCGAGCGTCCTCGCGAAGTGATTCTCTCTCCATTGCATTAGCTCTTTGGCGGTAAACGTGTTGGACTGGGCATCAACCTCTCTGTGATGGTGGGCGCAAAGAAGAACAAGATTCCCTATGTCATTAATCTCTTTAACGGTAGGCACCCCAGGACCTGGCCATGGCCTTGGGCCTTCAGCAGAAACCGAGTAAATATGAGCAATATTTCCTAGAACGGCCTCATCATCATAGTCGGTTGGGCTGGCGACAATCTTATTTGGACAACCAGGACACGCGCATCTATTTCCAGACAAGCCGTAGAGACGCGACACAGTACTTTGCGTGTATCTCCGGGGCAGGTTGTCCCCTCTTGATGGATGCCCCTCCGCTGCTGGTCGCAGAGCTTCATCTGCACGCTGGCCCAAAAGGGAGCCATCCAACTGCGGCACTCTTTCCTCTCCTCGCTTCTTCGCCATTCGGTCACCTCGAAGAACGAACCGCAGCCCAAGCTGATGCTCGGCCACCGCCTACATACCTAGGAGGACTGACATCAGGGGCAAGTTCGCCTACGTGGCTGGTGATGAGTCCGCCGTAGGTGAGGCCGGGGCACACGTCCTGTGACGTCCCTGGGTCATGCGTGACACACCAAGCTCCATGAGCGATGGGCGTGGCGCCCATCCTGGCCACTCGGCACGGCGCACGCCGCGCAGCCACCATTGGACGCCGACTTCTTCAACGCGCGGCTGCGCCTACTCAAGACACGGCAGCTGCGTCATGAGCGCGTCAAAGCCACGTTCGGCTGCGTGTCAATACGAGTGAGCGAGGCGCGCAGAGTCCTTGCTCTGCGTGGGATGGCCGAAGCGGAGTCGGAAACACCGAGGGCACTTCAAAACCTCGAGGTTCGAGCGCCGGGCTTCCGACCGCTCGAACATCCGAGGTGGCGAGGTGGCGGAGGCGAGAGCCAGGCTGCATTGGGCGCCTGCCGGGGCCAGCCACTCATTTGGGGCTGCCAGTTCGGCATCCCCGCAGCGGAGGAGGGCAGCTCCGGCCCACGCTGCACTTCTCTCGTAATTAATGGGCCGAACGGACCAGGCACGTCACGCCGAGCAGACCGTTGTTGGACGGAGACGCGTAGCGTGTGCGAAAACGGCCGCATGTTCGAGTTGAACGATGCGCTTGAGCGCCTGCACCTGCCGCCCGCCCGAACCCTCGTGCTAAGGAACGCCGTCTCTGAACTCGGCGAGGCGATCTACTGGATTGCGGACGAACGTCCGGAACTCTTCTGCGCCTATCAGCACACTCAAGGGCCGCAGCTCACCGGCGCCATGAAGAGTGCTCAGTACATCGTCTCCTGCATTGGGCATGCGCCGGACCGCGCCGTCTTCGTTGGTGTCTACGAAATCATGGGCGGCCGGCTGATCGATGCGGCGCAGTTCAACGCCCTTCCGGAGCATCAGGAACTCGCCCGAAACGGCTACGGAATGATCGCCGACTCCGACACTGCTTGGGCCTTCGACCTCCAGGCGCGTCCCGTCATGGAGACATGGAAGGGGAAGCTGGTGTTCGGTTGGCCCGGCGGCACACGCAGTTGGTGGCGTTACGCCGGCCGGAACCGCTTTCCGATTGAAGCGATGCTCGAGGAGAGCATCATCACGCGAAGAATTCCGCCCTGGCAGGAGCTGGTGCTGACGTGGGCGCAGCTTGCTTTGCTTCCGACGTCCTGGCGAACTCTGCTGTCTCAATGGCGCGGGATCTACTTCATTCACGACGAACGCAGGCGCCTGGGCTACGTCGGCTCGGCGGCCGGGGCGGAGAACTTGCTCGGCCGCTGGCTTGACTACGCTGCCAGCGGCCATGGCGGAAACAAGCTACTCCGGCAATCACAACCGGCCGATCTCCGATTCAGCGTGCTCGAGCGCACTTCCCCCGACATGGCGGTGCGGGAGGTAGTTCCCCTCGAGCAGACGTGGAAGCGCCGGCTGCACACGCACACACCCTACGGTCTGAACGAGAACTGAGCCGGTTCGGAATCGAAGGCCTGCGCGACGAGCGGAGGCGCGGAGTTGCATCGATCTCGTGGAGATCCTGCTGTCACTACCCAATGTTCGGTCGCCGAGTCATGGGTGCGTCAAGGCCGTATCGAACCGTGCGTCACTGCAAGTGAGCGAGGCACGCAGAGGCCGTCCAGTTTCCTGTGTCGGCGGAGAGAAGTCGGAATCGCCAAAAGCACGACACAGCCTTGAAGATTGGACGAATACCCTCCGCCACCCGCTCGAACTCCCGAGGCTTCAGGGAGGCAGCAGAGGCGAACGCCAGCGCCTTCGCCGCCAAGCACCGGATGGCCGGCTTTTGGGGCTGCGTGGCGCGGACTCGAGCCTCCAGCGCCTCGCGGATCGAATCAGAGGCGAGCGCCCCGGGGACAGCCGCAGCCGCCGTTCTACCTATCCTCTGCCAGGGAGAATGCTGAGCAGTTCAAGCTTGACACCACGCGTCACGCGCCTTGCAGTGAATAGAACACGGCGCTGTGCGTATGAACGAAGGCTCAGGCACAGCGCTTGAGTTCGGAGGTGATAATGCGCGCCCCTTGCGGACTATGCGATTGGAGCAACGCCAGGAATCAGCCGGAGCACCCTGCCTGCGTGGTGTGCAAGCGACGCGTGTGCCCGAAGTGCAAGACGAAGGGATGCTGTGGTCACGTCCCCGCGCGCACTCTTGCGGTGAGCATTCAAATGACAGCCCCTACAACAACGAGCCGCGTGCCGCATCGCGTCGAACCTATGCGGTCAGCCACGCGAACGGAAAGGCCCGCTCAGGAATCGAGGTCCGAACCATGGCCGTCAGCACCAACCTTCAAATATGAGGTTGGCCGCTGCTGTCCCAATGCGGTGAAAGTGCCCTGCGGGTGCATCATGAAGTGGATGTGTCCGGACCATGGGACCAAGTGCATCGGCGACCACAACTAGTCTTCCTCCTGGATGAATTCTGCAGCTACCTCGCGTTGCCCGGGTATGAGGAGGTAATGACGAGACAGCAGCGGGTGCAACCAGCGATAGGCCCCACCGAAGCCCCAGATGATTACCTGGGCAGTCATCCCAGAGCCCCCGGTGCAGTGCGACGAGGATAGGCGCGTGCGGACACGGTTGGTGCGGGCACCGTAGGAACCCGATGGAAGATCAACCAGGCGATAACCCCACGTCGAAGAGCAGCTCAAGCACGGGCTCTCCGGGGCGGTAGGCATTCGCCGGTCGCATCGAGTCGGGATTGAGCCAGGGATGGTGGCTGTGCTTCATGCAGGAGAAAAGGAGCTGCGCAAGCCCGAGCTGATCGCCCCTGGACAGGTGTCGCATCAACGCGCGGGAGACATGCCCAATAGGAAGCCCCTGCAACGTGAGGGCCCGAAGGTACTCCTCCCCCAGCTCGTGCACTCGCCGGTTCCAGGCTTCTGGATTGGCTGCGATGAGCTGCTCCAACTCCACGGGGGCATTGAAAGCAGGGCTCCAGAAGTCCGGCCACTCGCAGGCGAGCTTTCCGGACAGGACTGCAGCCTCATCACGCCCCAGCAGCGATACCAGAAACGCGGAGCAGGTATAGCGAAGCCAGCTCTCCCGCGTGCTGCAGGTCTCTAGGGAGGGGCGCATCAGCTCGAGGCAGCCCGCCCCCGCGGCCCAGTGCGCACCTCCCGCGATGCCCGATTGTAACTCCTCGTCGCCACGTGACAGCACCGCCACGTAGGCGGCCAGCGCGTCCTGCACCTCGAGGGGATGGGGTGGATTCCAGAAGGAGATGATGAGTGCTGCCGCGCAGAGCTGGTCGAGGGTTGACCGGCTGACGGACGAAACCTCCTCCCGCTCCGTGAGCTGCGCCGTCCACTCCCGGGCCAGCACGACCCAGCGCGCCTCCAGTTCCGTCCCTTCGAGTACCGGCCGCAGGGCGCGGAAGACAGCGGCGGCATGTGTAATCGGACGGACGCCGCCCCGTTCATTCGGCACCGTGGCCTGCTCCCACTCGGACTCCATGCGCGCCACGGCGGCCTCGCGGACCCGTGGATGAAGGAGCGCCTCTCGCGACATGGGCTCGCGCAGCAGCCTCAATTGGCTGTTCGTGCGAATCCACGTGGCCAAGTGCACTGCGGCGTCCTCATTGTCCGCGGCGACCAGCACGTCCAAAGCGAGGCCCGGAAAGTTGTAGGCTTTGGAGTCCTCCATGCCTGCGCAGTGCGCAAGGAGGGCTCGCTGAATCAACGGATGCCTCACTGCGGCCTCGCCCAACCTCCTCTGATCTTCCCACAGAAAGAAGACCTCCCGGAGATGGGCGATGAGCCAAAGGGTCCCCTCCGGGTAATCGCTGGCGGCGCGAAGGAAGGAGGGGGCCGCCGCGAAGCTGTTGAGAGGGACAAGGCGCTCCCGTTCTGCCAGTTCGAGCTGGGAGAGTTCCGCCCCGAGCAGGTGAATGAGGCGCTCCTTGACAAGGCTCGACGGAGGGGGAATAGGCTCGCGGGCGCTCTCGTCGGATGGCATAGGGAGCTGGGGTAGCAGATTCATTGGTCCCTGCCAGTCGGCCCAGACCGCCTCCAGCGCACGACGCCCGTCATCCCTCGAAGCCAGCTCCGACACGACCTCAAGTGGACACCCGTAGCGTTGCGCCAGGGTATGAAGCTGTGCCGCCAGCTCCTCGGCGGGAGCTTCGCCCGGACGGAGGGCTAGGGAGGCTGCGAGGGACGACTTCGAATGCTGTCTTCGCATCAGGTCCCGCAGCTCCGGCAAAGTGGCTTCGAAGTAGCCATCCCGGCTCGCGCAGCGCAGAACTTGGCCGGCAAGGATGGCAGGGGGATAACGGGGATACGGCTCCTCCCAGTCGTGCAGGGAGTCGAGCAGTGCATTGCGGACCGCGTTGACATCGACCCACCGGGCTAACCGCTGGAGTGCGACCAGCCTCACCTCTGGGTCGCGCTCCTCCAGCACCAGGAGCCAGTAGTTCGCAGAGTCATTCTCGCGGGCCGCCCACCAGTTGGCGCGCTTGCCTGGGATGCGAAGCAGTTCGAGCAGCCGGGCACCCACGGCGCGCCGGAGCGCGTCACGCGCCAAGCTCCACTCGTCCAGGACCTGCTCCGCCCGTCGAGGCAGCCACGAGGAGGACTCGTGCGCCAGCATACCTGCGAGCGTCTGGGTGAGTCTGGCTACCGTGGGGCCGTCCTGCACGGGCAGGTCGGTTGCCGTTCGCACCGCGGTCAGCTGAGAGCGGAGAAAGCGCAGTCCATCCCGGTTGTCCTGTGGCACCAGCAACTGGTCGATAACGGCCAGCGCTTGGGGCAGGGAGTCCAGCTCGGCGATGAGCCCGATAGCGTGCCGCACAGGCTCCTCCGCCCACTTCTCGCGAGCCGCCTTAACGATGGCGTCCACGCCCAGCCGCCGCAGCTCCGCTCCTGAGAGGTGCTCCGCCACGCCTCGGAGTACGAACCGGTAGGAGCCATCTTCCTGCCGAACCAGCAGTCCGAACTTTTCCTGCATCAGTCTGAGCAGCCGCTCCTTCAGGTCAGGGGCGATTCGCGCCAGCAGACGGAGCAGGTCTTCCCGTGACACCTGCTGCTCCTGCCCCTGTAGCGCCGCCAGGGCGAGCTGCCGCAGGAAGGGCGCCACCTCATGCCACGAAACTCCGCTTAGGCCCGCTTCCAGGCTGCGTCCGCCCACCCAGCGTTCGCACAGCAGCCGGATGATCGACTCGAAGATTCCTGCGCGGCCTCTCTTGAGCGCCGCCGGCTCCTCCTGGGCCAAGTAAAGGCAGAACGTCGCCATCAGGGGATTCTGGAGAAGCGGACGCAGCAGGTCCGGCTGGACGTCCTGCTTCAACCGGGCCACGAGACCGTGACGGTGCTCGGACCACCGGTCCAGATGTCGGTTCAGAGAGGCCTCGTCCCACTTCTCCAGCTTGACCTTGAGGTGCGGACGCCCCGGCCGCGGCGCCGCGCCTCCAAGTGGGCGTGAGGCCACGATAAGCCCGGCACTGTCCCGGCGGCTATGGAGGTGGGACAGCATCCCCTGGAGCGACGGATGGATGGCCTCGCTGGTCTCGTCCAGCCCGTCGACCATGAAGAACTTGGGCATGTCGTCGTTCTTCAGCAGCGCCTCGTCATACGTCTCCGGGGTCCGCCGGTGGATAGCGTCCACCAGCCTCCCGGAGACGAGCGCGGCGGCGTCGACGAGGATGGGGACTGGTGCTTTCTCGTCCTGCCGTGCATAGCGGGCGAGCTCGTGCAGGAGGTACTCCAGCAGCACGCTCTTTCCCGCTCCCATCTCGCCTTCGACAACGATGAGTGGCCGGGTCCGGAGCCGCAGCTCCTTCTGCAGGTGCCTGTAGAGGTCAATGTGCCCCGCATCCACCTCCGCCTGTGCGAATGGCGAAGCTGAGGGGGGCTGCGCGACCATCCTGTCCGTCGACTCGCCTGGGGGCCGCGCCGAGACCTGCTTTAGTACCCGGACTGGAGGCATCACGAAGACCGCCTCCAAACGGACGGGGGCGTCAGCTTCGTCATGGCCTAGGCCCACGCGCAGGGGGCGCAGTTCCCCCCACGCATGCTCTAGCTTCTCCAGGCAGCGCTCCCGCTGCCGAGCCAGGCTTCGCGCGCGTACGCTCGTGGCGCGCTCGAAATTCCGAAGGATGCGCTCGTCGAGGAAGCTGTATGTTATGGGGATGGCGGCGTTCGGGTACCGGTGCAGGACGCCCAGCATTGCGTTCCAGACCATGTCGGGCTGGACGAAGCGCTCTCGAAGTACCTTGAACGCACCGTCCTCCAGGTCCTGCTCGGAGCCGAGTGCTCTGATCTCCAATCGCTTGAGGACGGAGAGTGCGTCCGCGTGGCGAGGCAGCTTCAGCTCGGAGCAGATGAAGTCGCACCAAGTCTTCTCGCCCTCGCTCAGGCTGATGGAGAGGTCCGTCAGCACCAAGCCCGGAGTCCGCACCTTGTCCGCGAGGTCTCTCAAAAATCGAAGGTGCTCTACCCCCTTGACCTTCACGATGCTGTGAAGCACCAGGTGGGCCATGTCGAAGGTGTCCAGCGTCAGGTCCCGGATGAGCTTCCGCATTTCCTCCTCGGCGAGTTCGTCCGTCTGGCGCTTCACCTGCCACACATGGCGATTGCCCTGGGGGTCCTCGGTCCTACGCTCGAACAGGTCATCCCAGCAACCGCAGTGATTGACCTCAAAGCGCAGCTCCACCGGCCCGGGCGAGGAGGCCTCCTCCGCGAAGATGACGTCCGCGCATCGGGTGGCGGCGAAGCGGACCCCATAGTGGCCGCTGGACAGCAGCTTGGCTTGTCGGTCCATGCTGGGAGCATAAGACGGATAGGGGCAACGACATGCGTCGCCACTCCAACTTTCGGTTCGTTTCCCCTACAAGCGCCTCCTCGACATGGCGACGGCCGTCCTCGCGCACCACCAAGCCGACTACCTGTCCGCTCGGCATCGAGCCCCAACGCGGTGGAGCCTCCACACCCACGACCGGACACCCATTGGCCCCCGTCCGTCTCCCCCTCTCCCTCAGTGCTGACGATGGCCTCTGCTGCGCGATATGTTTCACGCGATCGGGCCGGGGCCAGCGCGATGGCTTCGAAATTACCAGGAGCGCTGCCGACGTTTTCGGGCACCTCCTCCACTTGTGCCTACCTAAAGCTCGACCGCTGCGTCATGAGGGCGTCAATGCGAGTGAGCGAGTCGCGCGCCTAGGTGACGAATTCCCTGACGCATGGAGCTACTCTCTAGGAAGCTCGGGGTGCCTATCGTATTCAGCATGACCGGGCTGCCAAACACCAACCACACGTCCTCCAGGCACATCAGCAAAATAATGAATTTCGACACCTCGGTCTTCAAGCTGGAGCGCACAACCAACGAACAGTTCAGCGATACCCGGGAAAACAAGGTGGTGCCTATTCTTGCCCGTGTGTGCAAGATCCAAGTCTACAGCAACAATCGATGCAGTCCCGAGGTCTCTAAGGCGCGGCTCCCACCGTTCCCCCATGGCAGAGTAAATGGCTTCCCCGCCCCAAATTGAGAGCAGGTCGTTGAATCCCGAGGAATGGCTATCAAACATAGTCCGACCAGCAACAAGACACACTCTTCCCTCCCGATTCTCCGCCATCCCCCTGGCAAACACATGCCCATTCAGCAGTTCAATCGACTCCGCCTGACTAATAGAGCCAGCCAAGAGCGCATCGCCGATCCGTCCAGCCATCAAGTTGCCCGAAAGCGCCTTCAATCCACTCTGCCGAACAGCGACAACTTCATGAGGGAGCAGTCGCGTACAATGGTATGCGCGAACCACAGCGCCATCCAGCATGGCTAAAATGGATTTCGCCTCATCAAGCAGACGCAAATCAGCCGTATACTCGATGTCGTCTGGGGCGGACGCTGAAAGCTCGTCAACATACTCTCTGAGATCATCTGGCCAAGTTGCCACATCATCAGGATCAATCACGCGCACAGCAGTCTCCTCCGCCGACTGAACAGCGCCTACCGTAGCCGGTGTCGCCTACTCGCCCTCAGTCTTAACCATCGACGGACTTCCTTCAATATCCTGCGCCTGCTAACCCAGGACGCAGTTGATGTGATCGGCACGGTCTGAGCTTTATAGCGGATGAGTGTTGCCCCCCTGTGTCAGGGGAAATGTCGCCTCGACTGACCGGCCGACGAGGCAGCTGTAGGGGGACCTGGGCGCGCGCGACGCGCTGGAGTTGGTGGAAACCCACCCTGGCGCCGACACGTGCTGGGATAGAAAACGCACCGCTAGGCACGACGGACAGCGAGCCTCGGAACAAGAGGGACGAGGCGTCAAGCGGGCCGGCCAAGGTCGACGCAATCGTCCGGGTCTAAAACAACCCATCATGACGAAATGCCGGCGAGCCCATACGCTTTCAAGCTTCGCAGGCTAGGCCCTGAAGTACCACGTCAGAAAGCATGTTCCAGCAGCTTTTACCCCATCGCAGTCCCGAGAGTCAGCATGGTTCACCTTCCGTCGCGATACGAGGACCTTAATCAGGCATTTCGTGGTCGACTGCGACCGAATCAGCCTCTGCTCAATCTTGTAAAGAGAGGCTTTGCAAGCATGCAGGTAAGCGGAGGAATTCGCTTCTTACCAGTATTTGGAAAAAGCGGTTCAGGTAAGAGCTGTGCCGCACGCGAGCTGGCCACTCACCTGCCTGAGTGCCGAGTATTTGAACTTCCGCGAGACGCCATTCAGTCTGGCGATACACTACGAAGGCATCTTGAGCTTGAGGCGCGCAGTCCTCAGCAACACAGGCTTTGGGTGGCTATCGTCGATCAGTACGAGGAAGAAGTCGCAGGACAAGGGAACATTCCATCGCAATTCATAGAGCAACTCTCACTGCTCGACAGAGACAAAACTCTCGGCCGCCCAATCCTCTTCATCTGGCTGACGACCAAGCGAGAGTTCCAAGCAAGCCTCACTGCGGCAACAAGTAGGAATGAACGAATCTTGCTCTCGGAAAATTTTGAACTGATTGGCCCTGAGCGTAGCGATTGGCCTTCGATTATCGAGGAGACGTTTCACTTTCACAATCAAGACAAGAACCTTGCTGACTTCCAGGTTCTACAGGACAACCTGGAGCGCGTGTCAGTCGAGCGACCTACTCTTGGGAATGCCATCGGAGCGGTTGGTGGAATGCTCTCGGCAACGGTCGATGGCCTCCAGGATCTCTCAATTTACCAGGTCGTTATGCTGTGGCCAGTAACAGATGGCCAGCGAATTACTCGCGTAGGCCAGTTCACCGATCAACGCGCGGGCTACAAGGTCGACTGGCCTGCTTGGTATCGACAACTGAATCGTGACGACCAAACGCAACTACCCGTCCATGAGTACAACAGGGCACGCCTCTATTTCGATCTGAGACTTGTGCCAATCGCAGCGGCCGACCTGTATCCACTCTGCAGAAACCTCGAAGATGAAAATCCGACCCTCGCACCAAGCTATTTCATACGATTCAAAAAGACCCACTTCTACAACATCGTAACTGGCAACTGGAACCCCAATACGTTCTCACCTCTGCGCGAGCGTGAATCGGAGCGAGCCGACGAGGCGCGCGCTTGGTACGAAGGTGTTACGCAAAACCCTGTTGGCCTGGGCCGCAGAATAGCAAAGCTTTTGCAAAACTGCAGCGTTCAGGCGCAGCACGAGCAAGATGTTTCGTCGCGATATGCCACGGTGAGAGCTGACGTGCTTGTCGACCGCCCCTCCGAACCCAAGCACAAGGTAATTGTCGAACTGAAGGCCTATAGCGCTGAGAACACCATGCCGTCGAGCATCAAGGATGCAATACGTACGACCCTTAAGCGCCATGCTCAGTTTGGCGGATTCCTTCAGAGACAATGACGATAGCACCTGGATACATAGTGTAGCCCCTGTCCCTGCCCAAACTCGGTCGCTGCGTCATGAGTGCGGGCACGGCCAGTTCGGAAGCGCGACAATGCGAGTAAGATAGGCGCGCCTGACTCACGAGGCGGATGAGTCCGCCACGGGCTTCGGGCTGATCAATTTGCTGCGCTCTTTGGCACAGTTCCAGCTGAGGCTTGTCTCCGCGGACTCCCGCTATGACAAGTGGCGAAGGCGTGAGCCGGGCGCGCCACTCAGCGCCCGCAGACTGGAGTTCGGCGATGCCTCCCCGCCGCTGTTGGATGAGCACCTCCACCAACAGCTCCTGCCGGCCTTCACCTTTCCTCCGCCTACCTCTCGAAGGCCCAAGTCATCCGCACGAGCTGTGAATCCAAGGGCCAAGCAAGACTGGCCGCATCGCGCCCTACCCCAGGAGCAGGAGAAATGAGGAGTGCCTCTCCTCATTCAAACACGTCTATCGGCTTCAGCTCTTGGGGAGTTGACGTCGCAGCAGGCGGCCACTCGAAGCCTGCATCCGGAGGCAGGCTGACCGTTGGCGCGGCTTCTTTTGGAGGCGTTGGTGCTGGCTTTCGCTTCTTTCGTTTTGACGGCACCGGCTTCACAGGAGGGGTCGGGGCGACCTCCGCCGCAGCCGCGCTCGCCACCGGCGGAGGCGTGGCCGTCGGCTCAGCCAATCGGCTCTCAAGGCGGTCATGCACAACAAGACCCCCTGCCCCCAAGACTGCAAGAACAGCGACCGCAAGCGCAACCGCAACGGACCTACGGCGCCAGGCGTGCGGCTTCGAGTCGCTGGGCGTCTCCGCCTTCGAACTGAACTGCGGTGACGACGACGGGCGGGGCGGAGCGGGGCGCTCTGAGGGCACAGCGGAAGGAGGAGGCAGCGGAGCGGGTCGTGCGACAGGCGCAGTGGAAGTCGACTTCACCAATGCATCGGCAGGCACCGCACGAGCCGAACATCTCTCGTTGTGCTCTCTCACGAACGTCCCGGCATCTGCCGGGGTGCTACTCCTGTACGACGCGACTTGTGCAGCATACGTCTTACGATTGACGTGATGCCCCACGGCGACGAGCACAGGTAGCCGGCCAGTCAGCTCGGCTACGGCGGTAACGACAGTGGGATTATCGAAGACAATGAAGTCTGCAGGTCCCCCACCGCCACGCGCAACCACTACCAGGTCAACATGTAGGGCGCCTGCGTCCCGGACGCCTCGCGCAACATCCTCCGCATCGTCCAGCCGTACATGAACAAGTTTCAGATCCCCGACTAGCGCGGAGTCCCGCAGGTTGTTCTTGAAGTCCTCCACCACGACCCCTCGTTCCCCCGTCACCATGGCGATACCGCGGATAGGACGCGCGCGGTATGCGCGAGGCAATTCAAAATAGGGCTGAGCGTGGGCCTCCCATTCCCGAGCACGGGCCGAGCGGTCCTCCAGCACCGTAAAGCTCTTCCCCGCGAATGTGGCAGTCAGAAAGCCAGAACCTTTGGTGCTTTCCGTCACGGTCCATTGCCCCTCGATACGGACTCGAGCGGTCACCTGAGGCGCGCCTGGATTAAGTGGAACGCGAGCCGCACATAGCTCTTCGGTGTGGTCTTCTCGAACCAGGAGGAAGTGGACGAAGTCACCCGGCTCTGTCGAGATGACTTCACCGATGAGCACGCGTGGCGCATCGGCAAGGCCCTTCAATGCGGCCTGCTTCAACCGCTGCTTGGCGGCACTCGGGTTCTTCGACCCCTGTCGGCCTCGGGAACGCCACTTCCCTCTGCTTCCTCCTGCCACGTTGTCCCCTCCTGCCAAGTAGGCCAGCGCCGCCGCCATGGGCGCATCGACGTCGTAGCATTTCCGACTGACGCTAGGAGTCCCTGATAGTCGTGCTTGGAGGTTCCGAAGCTCGGCAGCCTCTTAAAATTCAGGCACTTACCATCATCCGTCAACGCGGGGCTGTGCGCCGGGGACGCCTCATCTCCGGAAAGGTGAGGTTGAGTCCCAGTGCCGCACCGACCTCAGGGGGCGGACGACAGTGACCGAAACGAGCGCACTGCGGAGATGCCCGGCATCGCAGGCCACTGCGGTACAATGAGAGTGGACTGACTACATCGTTCGGCACTTGCCCATGCGTGTCAGTTGGGCGGAGCGCACACCGTCATGGGTCGACCCTCACCTGTACCCATAGGAAGAGACGGCATGGAATCCAAGGTTGAAACTGGGGAACTAGTCCTTCTTGGCGTCCCCAGCGAATGTCCTCAGCCGAACTTCCACGTTGATCCCGCTGGCGGACGGGACCACTTGTTAGGATTCAATTTCCCATCGATCCCGGGAGTCCCTCCAGTCCGAGCCTCATTAGGGAAGCGCTTTTGCACGAGCAGTCCTGCTGAGTCGGGCAACTTTGGCCGAATGCCGATTGAGGAATGGATGACGCACCTCTCGGTCATTTCTGGTGAGCTTAGGCGGGCCGAGTATCACCACGAACGGTTTGTTTCAGTCCTAGAGCTCCTGAAAACTCGCAGAAGGCTCGTAGGCGGTCCAACTGTTGGCGATCCAGCCCCTGCACGAGCACTCTACTGTGAGGCAGCAAGCTACCTCAGCGCTCTACGAACAGCGGTAGACATCATCGTGTACGTAGCTGCACGTCGCACTGGGGCAAGCGCTGCTAACGCCGATAGCTGGGGGGCAACAAAGCTAATTTGCAGCAAACCAGCCTCGCCGCCGAAAAAACATGACACATCTGACATCAACGCACTTCGGCGACACAAGGACTGGTTCGAGACTCTTAACCACTACCGCAACTGCATGGCTCATCGCGGCTGGCACGAACAGTCCTTCGGATACTTCGACCGCAGCGACACCGCCCCGGAAGCAAATGACCCATTCCACAACGTCATGCTGGTGCCCGACCTAGGTCCGCTAAGACAAGGTGCGCGCCCAGACAAGTGGACCTATCGCGAGAGAAAATGGCTCGACACGCTGGTTCGCGATATCGAATCGGGAGCCATGGCAGCGTTTGAGGACATCCTCAACGTTTGGGCACTCCCGGACCACGGACCAGGACGACCTCCTCCAGCAGATCGTCCGACAGTGTTTCTGTACGTGCCCTTCGTCCCCTCAATGGTGGAGGAGCAATCGCCGCCGGTTCTCCATGCGTTCGTATCGGAAGACGCTGCGAGGCTCTTCTTCGACGACTTTAAAAAGCAGGGCGAGGACCTTCGCGACTTCTCGTTCCGGGAGGTGCGACGAATGAAACTCGCAGGTGAGGGTGGTGGGTACCTCATTGCGTATGGTTCAGAGTTGGCCGGAAACGACGTGGCGGAATTGCATCTCCACACGGCTCAGAGTGGTAGAGACCACGTCATCGCGAAACTCCAATTCTGCCCATCAGCAGAACGGATGAACGGGCCCTACAAAGGCCTTCTCTGGTTCCGAACACCCGCGTTGGATCTCGAATCAATCTTGGTATTCTCACACGCTGGGCAATGAGAACGGGTGCACCAAGCAGCCTCGCCCCTACAAAGCACAGTCTCTGAGTCCTGAATGAGCCAAGAGCTCCCGGCAGGGCGCCAACTAGAGCGCTCGCGGCGCGCACGACTGAGGCGACTTCCATGGCACGGGGGATAGCGCCGCTTCCGCCTCGGGGCCCGCCAGACAAAGCGAGCGGGAGCCGACCTAACGGAGAAACTCCGCAGTTAAGCCCGCAGCATTCTTATGCGGGACACAGTGCAGGCCTACTTCGGCCCCTTGGCAGCATTCAGAATACGCTTCAGCACATTCTCTGCGTCTGATGTTTGCGCCTTCACCGCGCTCAACAGGCGAGGGAGCGACTCAGCAAATGGGAACGTGTACGTGATGACCTGCTGCTTGCCATCGAGCAGCACTAGTTCCGCCCCGTCGACGTCGAAGTACTCGTCTGTATCCGCATTATAGGCACGACTCACCAGTTCCAGCAGACCGAAGTCGGCCTCCTCATGCGTTGTGGTAAAGAAGCCGTTGATTCGAGAAGCCACATGCGTCGCCAAGCTTCCGATTGGCCTTCGGGACCAAGCGACCTCTCCCGACTGCGTCGCCCTCATGAGAACCAGATACAGCTTTTCTGCGTCGTCACGCGTGACGCTCACGTCATTTCTCCCAGTTTATGTCGGCAACACGCTCGCCTAAGTAAGTACACAAGTACGTCAGCTTGTTGACGACGTCGCGCCCCGTTGTTTCAGTAGAAGCTGCACGGTAGGCAGCAATGACCTCAAGGACACCATCAATAGTCTCGTGGTCGGCAGCTCCAACCAGCTCTCGGACTTTCGCCAGGCATGCAGCACAACCTTCAATTTGCTGGCGAATTACGTCTGAGTACTGAGCATGGTCCTCGAGATGCGTTCGGATTGTCTTCTCTGCCTTCATTATCCGTTTGCGGAGGTCCCCCAGGCGCATGCGCTGCTGCAGTGTCTCCCGTACCTTCCTTATTTGACTACGATTGCTGGCTGCCCAGAGAACCCCGACCACGGCAAGGACGTCGGCACAGAGGCTCAGCGCCTCCGCCCAAGTGAGGGAGCTTAACCAGGGCAAGAACGTCTGCTGGAACCAGTTGACCGTAGGACCACTCCTTGGGGAAGGCCTGTACAGCAAGACAACCTATCAGTGCGAGCGAAACCGCCGGGGGGACCTACCGAGAACGATGGGCCATGCGGAGTGCATGACGCATGCGGTCGCATCGCATAGTCCGGCGCGGCGGAGCCAGACTCTCCTCACGTCGAAGTCCAGCGGTCCGCCTGCCCGTCCACACGCCCCACTAGCGCCCCCATGCATTTTGCTCAGAAGCATCAGGCAGTCCCTCGCACACGGCAGGAAGCGCATTTCGGTAACGAGAATGAGCGCTGAGCGAAGTCCAGCGTCCTACCCCACGAAGCCCACCGTTCGCGCCCCTCACCAGAACCTCCAGCCTCGCCAGCAAGGTAGCCGCTCCTGGGATTGGTCCGCCACATCCGCCGAACAACGGCCGGCTAGTTCAGCACTTTGCGTGACATACATTGGGCCACATTCTGCGCACTCCCGCTGTATTCAAGTCAACTAGGAACACCTACAACATCGGCACGTAGGGACTTGTAGAGAGTCGGGCCCCCTGTCCACCAAGCTCCAAGCTCCAAGCTCCAAGCTCCAAGCTCCAAGCTCCAAGCTCCAAGCTCCAAGCTCCAAGCTCCAAGCTCCAAGCTCCAAGCTCCAAGCTCCAAGCTCCAAGCTCCCGCAGAAGCGCAGGAAAAGATCGCATCTTGTCAGGGACGAAATTCGATCACCGTAGGTCCCCAGAGAAAGGAGCGGCGACCATGACGACGTTGACGGTGCGGACGAACCCGATGAAGCGCAGCTATCGCAACCGCCTCTGGCCCCAGTTCGGCGCCGCCTCCTGCTCCCTTGTGAGCTTCGCCTCGAAGTCCCCCGCGGGCTTTGACCGGCTTGGCGGCCCTCCGCCCGTACCCTGCTGAAGCTCGCGCTCCGTCATCGGCGCGCCAAGCCACGCAGAGGCCGGGCTCCCATCCAGGGAACCCGGCCTCTCGGCTTTCTGGGCTCCTAAACCAGAGTTCATGATTCTCGAACGGCCTCAGACGGCACGCCTGAGGTCGGCTCGGCGCAGGGATGGACTGGCAGAGCGTTGAGCGTTGCGAGCAGCGAGGTAGGCATGCACCCGCACCATGA
>NZ_JABUMQ010000004.1:0-89500 GCF_013336645.1 Myxococcus sp. CA039A
TCCCTTTCCCACCCTGAGCCGTGAAGTCGCTCCACAGGCGCCTCCGGCACCCAGCGACTCGCCTCAGGCGCCCGCGCGGGGCTGCCGCGCCGGGTCTTCGTTCAGGAGCGGAAGCGACGGCTCCACCGGCAGCTCCAGCACGAAGGAAGCGCCCGCCCCCCGGGTGCTGCTGACCTGGACGGAGCCACCATGTGCCTCCGCGATGCGGCGCGTGAGGTACAGCCCCATGCCCAGGCCTCCGTACTCCTGCGTGGAGACCGCCCGTTCGAAGGGGCCGAAGATGCGCTCCACCGCTTCGGGAGGAACGCCAATGCCCCGGTCCGTGACGACGAGCCGGGCGCGGCCTCCCACCTGACTCAGCGACACGTCCACCTCTCCCCCCGCGCCGAACTTGATGGCGTTGGACACCAGGTTGGAGAGGGCCTGCTCCACGCGCCCCGGGTCCAACCACCCGCGCACCCGCTGGGCCGTGGCCGTCAGTCGCAGCGGTGTCCCGGCGCGCGTCGCCTCTTCCATGGAGCGCTCCAGCACGTCTTCCACCAGCGCGGTGAGGTCCACCCACTCGCGCCGCAACTCCAGCCCGCCCGCCTTGAACAAGCCGACGTCCAACACGTTCTCCACCAGGCGAGTCAACCGTCGCGACTGTCGGGCGATGGCCTCCAGTCGCTCCAGCAGGAAGCCGTTCTCGGTGCCTCCGCGCAGCAGCGCCATCAACCCCTGCACCCGCAGGGTGAGCGTGGCCAGCGGCGTGCGCAGCTCGTGCGCCGCCACGGCGATGAAGTCCTCACGCACGGCGACGGCCTCACGGGCCTCCTCCAGCAGCCGCGCGTTCTCCAGCGCCATCGCGCACCTGCGCGCAACGTCGTCCGCCAGCACGTGCTCCCGTCTGCGTCGCCCTGTCCCCTCCAAATCCATCGCCACCGCCAGCGCGCCCACCACCTGTCCGCGCACTCGCAGCGGCACCAGTACCCCCGAGCCCTCCGGACCCGTCCAGTCGCTTGCCTGCGCTGGCAACGGAGGAAACCGTCCTCGCAGCCCCACTTCGCGCGCGGGCGTCCAGCCCGCCGCCGCCACCCGCTCCACCACTCCGTCGGCGTTCTGCAACCAGATGGCGACACCTGTCGCGAGCTCGGGCACGAGCAGCCGCGCCACCCGAGGCAGCGTGACGCTCCATTCAGGGGACTCGGCGAGCACCCCGCCCACGGTGGCCAGCACGCGCTGCGCCGCCTCCGCGCGCCGCCGCTCCGCCACCACGGCCGCCACCGTCAGCGCCGTCAGGCTGAGCACGGACATGAACACCTGCACGGACAGGACGCGCTCCGACGCGGACACGGACAGCGCCCCGAAGGGCCCTATGTCCAGGCGCGTGTACTCCACCGCCACCGCGCTCATCACCGCGGACGCGCTCGCCGCCCCCCGAGGCCCCAGCCGCAGCGCCGCGGCGATGACCAGGGGAAACGCCGCGTAGGGCAGCGTGGTGGAGAGCGCCGCTGACCCCGTCGTGTCCTCGACACTGAAGACCAGGACGCCGACGAGCGCCACCACCGCTATCATGAAGACGGACTCCACCAGTCGCCTCGGCGGAGAGGTCGCGCGCGCCACGGGCCACCACGTCAGCAGCAGCGGCGCGACGAGCACCGTGCCCAACGCGTCACTGAGCCACCAGACAATCCATTCGCTCGCGAACGACGCGGAGCCCAACCACCTCGTCGCGCCGAGCGCGCCCAGCGTGGCGCTCGGCAGCGCCCCCACCACCGCCCCGAGCACCAGCAGCCCCGTGACGTCTCGCACGCGATGGAAGCGGACGATTCCACCCAGCAAGCGACGCATCAGCGCCGCCCCCAGCCAGGTGCGCAGCACGTTGCCCAGCCCCCACGTCGCGGCAAGCCCCCAGGGCAGGCCCTGGGACAGCACCGAGCCCAGCTCCGCGGCGAACACGGCGGCCAGCAGGGCGGGCCACATGCGCGTGGGCGAGCGCATGAGGAACGCCAGCGTCAGCCCCGCGGGCAGCCAGAGGATGGCGCTGCTCAGGGGCGGAAACACGAAGTGGGAGCTGACGACCTTCAGGACCTCGAAGGACACCGCGAGCAGTACCGCTCGCTCCCAGGCGGCGCGCCCCAGCGTGAGTGCCATTCCGACCCCCATCGCAAGGTAAACAGCCAGGGCGGGGAAGCGCGGCCGGGCCAAAGGAGCAGGAGGGCCCCCGTCCGCCCAGGCCGGCCTGGAGTCGGAGGCAGGCACTCACGCGCCGTGCTCGCTAGAGTGCCGCCGCCCCGTGCCCTTCGCCTACTACGAGAGCCTCAATCCCGAGCAGCGACGCACCTATCGGATGAGCGATGGAGTGACGGCCCTCCGGGTGAGGGAGCCCACCGCCCTGCATCCCCTGGTGGACGAGGTCCGGGAGGCGCTGGCCATGGGTGAACGCGGCCCGCTGGAGCGCGCCACGACGCGGCTGGGCAAGGCGCTGTGCGAGCGGCTGGATGTCCCCGGCGTCCGGGTGGAGGTGCTGGACGTGCGCCCCTCGTCCGAGGAGGGCGAGCTGCACGGCCTCTACACCTGGGAGCCGGGCCTCCGGCCGCGACTCCAGGTCTGGATGCGCACCGCGAAGCAGGCGCGCGTGGTGGCCTTCCGCACGTACCTGCGCACCTTCCTCCACGAGCTGTGTCACCACCTGGACTTCCTGCTGCTGGAGCTGCCCCACTCGTTCCACACGGACGGCTTCTTCCAGCGGGAGTCCAGCCTCTTCCAGCAGCTCGTCCCGGGCCGTGGCCCTCGCGGACGGAAGGCGGGCCCGGACGGGGAGCCGGGGCGGTAAGGGTGTGGCGGACGACACCCCACCCGGCGGACGACAGGTTTCTTGCACCCGCGTGACAGAAGTGGGAACGCGCGCCGCGAGCGAGGCTAGATTCCGCCTCCCTATGGCGCATCCGACCGAAGACAAGAACTTCCGGCTCCCCACCGCCGTTCGCCCCCACCGCTACGCGGCCACGCTGACCCTGGACCTGGACGCGAAGTCCTTCTCCGGACAGCAGACCATCGAGGTGGAGCTGGCCGAGCCCACGCGCGAAATCATCCTCCACGCCATCGCCCTGAAGCTGGGCGAGGTGTCCTTCCGCTCGGGCAACGCGCGGCACCAGCCCACGTCCATCCGGCCCGTGGAGGTGAGCGAGACGGTGGTGTTGAGCTTCGACGCGCCGCTGCCCAAGGGGCCCGCCACGCTGGAGCTCGGGTGGACGGGGTCCTTCACCGACGGCCTGCGCGGCCTGTACCTGGCGGGCAAGGTGGCCGCCACCCAGTTCGAGGCCGCCGACGCGCGCCGCGTCTTCCCCTGTTTCGACGAGCCCGCCTTCAAGGCGAAATGGTCGCTCAGCGTGCGCGTGCCCAAAGGGCTCGCCGTGCTGGGCAACGGCCCCATCGTCAAGGAGGAGAAGGACGGCGCGCTGACGAAGGTGACGTTCCAGGAGACGGAGGTGCTCAGCAGCTACCTCGTCGCGCTGGTGGTGGGCCCCTTGGTGGGCACGCCGGCGCAGCTGGTGGGGGGCGTGCCGGTGCGCACCTGGTCTCTGAAGGAGAAGGAGCACCTGACGCGCTTTGGCCAGGACGTGGCGCTGGCGGTGCTGCCCCTGCTCCAGGACTACTTCGGCCTGCCGTATGCCTTCACCAAGCTGGACCAGGTGGGCATCCCGGACTTCGAGGCGGGCGCGATGGAGAACGCCGGCCTGATTACCTACCGCGAGGTCACCCTGCTGTTGGACCCGGCCACCGCGCCCCTGTCGGTGCAGAAGCGCGTGGCGGAAGTCGTGACGCACGAGCTGGCGCACCAGTGGTTCGGCAACTGGGTCACGATGGTGTGGTGGGACGACCTCTGGCTCAACGAGGCGTTCGCCACGTGGATGGCCTTCAAGATTGTCGACCAGTGGCGCCCCGAGTGGCGCATGTGGCTGGACTTCGACTCGCACCGCACCAGCGCGCTGTACCTGGACGCACTCAAGTCGACGCACCCCATCCACGGCGAGGTGCGCAACGCGGGCGAGGCCGGTGAGAGCTTCGACGCGATTACGTACGAGAAGGGCGGCGCGGTGCTGCGGATGATTGAGGGCTTCCTCGGGGAAGGCCCCTTCCGCGATGGCATCCGCCTGTACATGCGCAAGCACGCGCGCGCCAACGCGGTGAAGGAAGACCTGTGGAACGCGCTGGGCGCGGCCGCGAAGCAGCCGGTGGAGGAGCTGGCCACCGCGTGGGTGGGCCAGAGCGGCTTCCCGCTGGTGACGGCGCATGTGGAGGGACGCGAGGTGGCGCTGTCGCAGCAGCGCTTCTATTCGGAGCCGGGCGTGGAGAGCGGCGAGAAGTGGCCGGTGCCCATGGTGCTGCGCTACGAGGACGCCTCCGGCGTGCGGGAGCAGCGTGTGCTGTTCCGCGACAAGCAGGCCACCGTGAAGCTGGAGGGCACGGGCGCGGTGAAGTGGCTGTGCGCCAACGCGGGCTCCACCGGCTTCTACCGCATGGCCTACGACAAGGCGTCGCTCGCGGCCCTGGCGTCGAACCTCCAGGTTCTGGCGCCCTCGGAGCGCATCGCCCTGCTGGAGGACCAGTGGGCGCTGGTGCGCTCGGGCCGGGGCTCGGTGGCGGACCTGTTGGACCTGGCGGCGCGCTTCGGGAACGAGGAGGACGACTCCGTCCTGGACGAGCTGGTGGGCAGGCTCGCGTACGTGGAGAACCGGCTGGTGGATGGCGAGGACCAGGCGCGCGTGCGTGCGTGGGTGGAGAAGCTGTTGAGCCCGGGGCTCAAGAAGCTGGGCTGGCAGGCGGCATCCGGTGAGTCGGACCGGGTGAAGCTGCGCCGCTCCGCGCTGGTGCGCGCGGTGGGAGGCCTGGCTCGCAGCCCGGAGGCGCTCGCGGAGGCCCGCCCGCGCGTGGCGCGCATGCTCCAGGGAGAGCGTGACGCGTTGGAGCCCAACCTGCTCGACGTGGCGGTGGCCATGGTGGCGCGCGCGGGAGACTCGGCCCTCTTCGACACGTTCCTCCAGAAGGTGCCGAAGGAGCCGGACCCGGCCACGCAGCGCCGCTACCTGATGGCGCTCACCGCCTTCGAGGACCCGGCGCTGGCCGAGCGCGCGCAGGGGCTGCTCTTCTCGGAGACGGTGAAGACGCAGGACGTGGCCAGCTTCGTGACGGGGCTCCTGGCCAACCGCACCGGCCGCGACGCGTGGTGGGCGCAGATGCGCAAGCAGTGGAAGGACGTCGTCGCGCGCACGGGCGGCGCGCCCATGCTGGTGCGGCGCATCGTGGAATCGCTGGGCATGCTGCGCACGCGCGAGCACCTGGAGGCGGTGAAGGCGCTGCTGCGCGACAACCCGGTGAGCGACGCGAACCAGGCCACCGCGCAGACGCTGGAGCGGCTGTCGCAGGACGTGGAGCTGCGCGAGCGCTGCGGCCCGGAGGTCTCCGCGTGGCTGAAGCGCCAGCCCTGACGCACCCCTCTTGAGAGGCTCTCGATGAAGACCACCCTGACGCCCGCAAGCCTCTCCAGCGCGCGCGAGTCCCTCCGGCGGGCCAACGCCGAGCTCGCGCGCGAGTACCCGGGGGAGTCCCCCCGTCGCCAGCCGGTGCACGTCGTGTACGGCGGCGCCCACCTCTTCCGCGCGGAGGCGGCGCGGAAGCTGGGGGACCTCGCCCTGGGGGCCATGAAGACCTACGCGCCGGACGCGGCGGAGCTGGCCCACGGCTTGGGCCTTCCCCAGCGCGGGCGCTTCGCCCAGCGCGTCTACGAGCGGGTGCTGGACAAGCTCGGAAGCGAGCCGGTGGAGGACTACCGCATCGACTTCGAGGACGGCTATGGCCACCGTCCCGACGAGGAGGAGGACTCGCACGCCGTCGCCGCCGCCCAGGAGATGGCGCGGGGACTGGCCCAGGGCTCGCTGCCGCCGTACGTGGGCATCCGGGTGAAGTCCTTCACCGAGGAGCTGTTCGAGCGGGCCTCTCGCACCCTGGACCTCTTCGTCACCACGCTCCTGGAGCACAGCGGCGGAAAGCTGCCGCCGTCGTTCGTCGTCACCCTGCCCAAGGTCTCCGTGCCCGAGCAGGTGGCGGCGCTCGCCCGCATCCTGGAAGTGCTGGAGACGGAGCACGGCCTGACGCGCGGCGCGCTCGGGCTGGAGCTGATGGTGGAGACGCCCCAGGCCCTCTTCAACAAAGAGGGGAGCCTGCACCTGCCCGCGTTGGTGGCCGCGGGCGAGGGGCGCTGCTCCAGCGTGCACCTGGGGCTGTATGACTACACCGCCGCGCTCAGCGTCAGCGCCCACGTGCAGAGCATGCTGCACCCCGCCTGCGACTTCCTGCGGGATTTGGTGCAGGTCTGCCTCGCGGGCACCGGCATCCAGCTGGCCGACGGCGCGACGAACGTGATGCCCGTGCCGCCGAACAAGAAGCAGGGCGACATGCCGCTGCTGCCCACGCAGCTGCGCGAGAACAGCGAGGCGGTGCAGCGGGTGTGGCAGCTGTCCTATCGCCACATCCGTCACTCGCTGGAGCGCGGGTGGTATCAGGGCTGGGACTTGCACCCCGCGCAGCTGCCCGTGCGCTACGCGGCCGTGTATGCCTTCTTCCTGGAGGGCCTGGACACCGCCACCCGGCGCCTCAAGGCCTTCATGGAGAAGGCGGCCCAGGCGACGCTGGTGGGTGACGTGTTCGACGACGCGGCGACGGGCCAGGGTCTGCTCAACTTCTTCCTCCGGGGCCTGAGCTGCGGCGCGCTCAGCCAGGACGAAGCGCTGGCCACCGGCCTCACGCTGGAGGAGCTGCGAAGCCGCTCCTTCCGCGCCATCGTCGAGTCACGTCGCGCCCGGGGCTCGTAGCCGGGCGAGCCCTTTTCCGCCGAGGGCGACTCAGCTCTCGGCGGAACCCGGGCCCGGCGGCGCATCCTCGCCCCCTGGAGGTGCGTCGCCTGCTCCGCTGCTCGCCGCGCGGTGCGCGCGCACCAGGGCCACGTCGATGGCCACCGCGCCGAGCAGGAAGAGGAGCGGGCCCGCGTGCAATCCCAGACCGAGCAGTCCCCACAGGGTGACGACGCCGGCCAGGAGGTACGGGAGCATGGGCGGCACGGCGTCACGGGCACGCGGCACGGCGGCCAGCAGCCCCAGGGACATGAGGGCCAGGACGATGAGCGGCGCGCCGGGCCGGGCGCGTCCCGACTTCGCGAAGAAGGAGGACGTGTTGGTGAGGCCGGGCTTCCACGTGTACCTGCTGTCCGTATACGTGTGGCCCGTGGAGCGGCCGGTGTTGTCCACCTCGTACACGAGCTTGTCGTCGTAGCCGTAGCCGCCCAGGGACGTGGACGAGCGCATCCCCGTGCCCCAGGAGAACAGCAGCGACACCGCGCACACGGCCGCGCCCGCGCACACCCAGCGCTTCAGTCGCGAGGCCTCGGGTGAAGGCCGCAGCTCGGGTGCCGAGGCGGAGGACGCCTGGAACACGCGCCACTGCACATACCCCAGCACGACAGCGGCCCCCACCCAGACGAGCGGCACCAGTCCGAAGCCCAGGGACAGGAACGCGAAGGTGACGGCCAGCGCGGTGAAGAGCGGCAGGAAGGCGGCGTGCGAGGCCACCTGGGCGAGCTTCTCCAGCGGCGGGGGAACGGGGCGGCCCGCGGCGCTCCACTCACGGGCACCGAGCAGGATGCTGCCCGCGAGCATCGTCACGGACCAAGGCAGACCGATGCTCCCGCCGATGATGGGGAGCCCCGGCAGGAGCACGGCGGCGGCGACCAGCCCCGAGCCGAGCAACGGAAGCGAGCCGCCCGGCAGCCGCTCTCGCAGACGAGGGTCCTCCAGAATCGACTGCACGGCGCGGCCCGCGGACTCGGCGGTGCGCCGGGCGGACTCGGCGGTGTCCTCGGAGAACAGCGGCTTGTCGAAGGAAGGCTTCACGTCCCGGCCACAGTGGGGACACGCGGCGATGCGCGCTTCGGGAAGTGGCTGACCGCAGTGCGGGCAGGACATGGGGGACACGTTCACCACAGCATGTCCTGGTCCTCGGTGACGCCGGGGACGTTGGAGAGCTGGAGCGTCTGGCCGCCCACCGTCACCGTGCCCTCGAAGAAGCCCACGGGCTGGGCGAAGTGGCTGATGATGAGGCGCAGGTTGCGCTCCTCGCGGTGGACGTAGAAGGGCTGGAAGCGCAGGTCCACCGCGCCGTCCACCGTCGTCAGCCGCCACGGCGCGAGCAGGTCCTTCGTGTCGTATTCGAAGCGCGCGCGGGCCAGCGGGTACAGCCGGTCTCCCAGCCACAGCGCGTTCTCATTGGCCTCGGTGTTGCTCTCGTTGAAGCCCTCGACGAGGTTGAGGCCCACGGGCGTGCCATCCGCCAGCCGGCCCGCGGCGAAGGCCCAGCGCCACGCCGTATGCCGCGCCAGGTAGCCCTGCGTGTAGTCGATGCCGCCCACGCCCCCGTCCAGCCGGAAGCGCTTGCCGCCCGCCTCCAGGCTGCCAAAGGACAACAGGCCGTTGCGCTTCATCGTGACATTCACGAGCCCGTCACCCTGCACGGGCGCAATCACCGTCAGCGCGGGAGGGCCACCCGCGACGAGCAGTTCGCCTGCCCACTGGAAGGTGTTGAGGCTGCCGGTGCGCACGCGGCTGACGTCCACCTCCACCTGGTAGCGCTCGTCCGTCTCGCCCCGGCGGATGGCCAGCTTGCCGCCCAGCGTCCTGAAGGAAGCGGACAGTCCCGCGCCGGGCTTGTCGCCCAGCGACAGCATGGGGCCCGGCGCGCCCAGGAAGCTCACGTCACACAAGGGCTTGCGCGCGGCCAGGTCGAGCGCCACCGCGAAGGCACTGGACGAGTAGCCCAGGTCCACCACCGCGAAGAGCGCGGCCACCTCCTGCGTCGCCACGAAGGTGTAGTGCCACCGCTTGCGCTTGAGCAGCCGGGTGGCGCGGGCCGGAGCCCACCGTCCCAGCAGCTTGGGCAGGTCCACTTCGGGCAGCTCACCCTGGTATGTGCCAAATCGGGGCTCACCTTGCGAGGTGGCCACGGAGGCCGGCGCCAGGGGCAGGAGGGCTTCTCTCTCGGGCGTCATCCGCGCCCATTGGAAGCCAACCGCCGGCCGAAGTCACCCAGGCTCGACGACCCGGGGCGCCAACCGACGCCTCGGCGACACTGTCGGTGGGCCTCTCAGCTCCGGCCGAAGACGATGCGCTCCTGGGAGAGCAGCCCCGTGGTGACACGCAGGGACACCAGCGTCACCACGACACAGGAAGCCGCGGCGATGAGGAAGGGCAGTGGCCCCAGCACCTCGCCGCGCAGGACCTCGCTCGCCAGCAACTGCTGGCCCACCACAGGGACGGCGAACATCCACAACTTCGTCTGCATGGGCGACAGCATCAACATCATGCCCGGCAACATGGGCACCACCATCAACATGGACTGGTACATCTGCGCTTCCTTGAAGGAGCGCGCATAGGTGGCCACCCACATCTGCAGGGCGGAGACGGCCAGCGCCAGTGGCAGCATGGCCGCGGCCATGCCCAGGGTGGCGGGGGCGTCGAAGTTGGCCCTCACGCCCAGGTCCTCCAGCGGGACATGGCGCACCACCACGATAAAGCACGCCAGCGACGCCACCACGGTGACCCCCGCCATGGCGACGGTGGCGAGCCACTTGCCAGTGACCAGGGCACCGTGCGGCACGGGGTTGAGCAGCAAGGGCTCCAGCGAGCCCCGCTCGCGCTCACCCGCCATGGTGTCACTCGCCAGCTGCATGCCTCCTCCGAAGGCGGCCATCACCAGGAAGAAGGGCAGCATGTTGAGCACCATGGCGGCGGTGCGCTCCGGCGTGGACAGGTCCAGCTCCTCCACGCGCACCGGCATCGCCAGCTCTGGCGCCATGCCGCGCGCATACAGCCGCTGGTCGCCCACGTGCCGTGAGTACCCCTGCAGCAGCCGCTGCGCCCGCTGCACCGACCGCTGGGCGGACTGGCGCGAGCTGTCCATGATGAGATTCACATCCGCGGTGCGCCCGGAGGAGAAGTCCCGGCCGTAGTCCTGGGGCACCAACAGCACCACGTCCAGCGAGCCCGCGCGGATGCGCTCCTCGTAGTCCTCCGGGGCGTCCTTGAGCGTCACACCCAGGCGACCCAGGAAGGCCATCAGGCTGGGGGCATGCTCGCGCCCCACCACGGGCAGCTCCAGGGGCTTGTCCTTCCTCCAGGAGGCCATCACGTTGATCAACACCAGGAAGAGGAGCGGAGCCAGCAACGCCCACAGCAGGGAGGTGGAGGCCGTCCTCCGGTCCCGCAGGTAATCCCTCAGCTCCTTGCGAAAGACAGTGCCAATCAGGCGCCTCATTGCATCAACCCCTGCTCACTGCCGATGGTCGCGACGAAGGCCTCTTCCAGGCTGTCCTTGCCGGTGCTCGCGCGCAGGGCATCCGGCGTGCCCTCCGCCACCACGCGGCCATGCGCCACCACGACGATGCGCTCACACAGCGCGGCGACCTCCTGCATGATGTGACTGGAGAAGACGACGCAGCGCCCCTCGTCCTTCAGTCGCCGCAACAGCGTGCGCACCGCGCGGGTGCTCATGACATCCAGGCCGTTGGTCGGCTCGTCCAGCAGCACGTTGCGAGGCCCATGTACCAGCGCACGCGCCAGCGCCACCTTCACCCGCTCGCCCTGGCTGAAGCCCTCCGCGCGCCGGTCCGCGAGTTCCTTCATGTCCAGCAGGTCCACCAGTTCGTCCACGCGCTTGTCCAACGCGGCGCCAGACAGCCCATGCAGCTCGCCGTAGTAGCGCGCGTGCTCGCGGGCGGTGAGGCGCGGATAGAGGCCCCGCGCATCCGGCAGCACCCCCAGCACACGCCGGGCGTCCTCTGGACGGGCCGTCACGTCCACGCCGTCCACCGTCGCGGTGCCCCGGTCCGGGCGCACCAGCGTGTAGAGCATGCGCAGCGTCGTCGTCTTCCCGGCGCCGTTGGGACCCAGGAGGCCGGTAATCATCCCGTCCTCGGCGGTGAAGGACACGTCCTCCACGGCCGTCACCTTCCCGAAGCGCTTGTGCAGGTTCGTGGCTCGTATCATCGACGCTGCGTCCTCAGGGCACGGGGCCGGCGAAAGAGGTGAAGAAGGGGGGCCGCGAGAGACTCCCGCCGCACGAGGGCTTCAGGCCCTCCACGTTGCCCTTGGCCACGAACTCCACCATCAGCGAGCGGGCACAGTCGGCAACCAGCGCGTTGTGGCCCACCCCGGGCACCACGACGTGGAGACCGTTCTTCAACGTGCGCTTCGCCTCCTCCCCCCAGGCAGGCGGCGTCACCGGATCCAGCTCTCCGGACAACAGCAGCGTGGGCACGTCCGACACCACCGCGTCGCGGTAGCCCGAAGGCAGCGTCGCGCGGGGCCAGCCCTCGCACGCGGCCATCATCTCCAGGCCCATCAGCGCGCCGAACCAGGTGCCTTTCGCCTCGCGCTCCACATCCTCCTTGGTGAAGAAGGGCGCGTCCTCCGCGCAGATGACGGCGAACTGGAGTCCCCGGCTCATCGTCCGGTCCAGGGTGTCGCCGCCCCCCAGGCTCAGCGCGACGAAGGGCGCCCAGTCCTCCCGCGTCACCCGGTCCAACATCAGCGGCACCAGCGAGCCCCCCTCCGCGGAGTAGAGCTGCATCAGCAGCGCCCCCAGGAAGGCCTGTTGCGTCAGGACGACGTCCTCCTGCACACCGGTGCGCGGATGCGGCACCCGCACACGCACCGGGGCCTCCGCCAGCTTCGCCAGCAACGCCTCCGTTCGGGCGCGCAGCTTGGGAAAGGTCTTCTCGCAGACCGCGTCCTGCTCGCAGTGGGACAGCAACAGCTCCAGCGCGCGCTGACCGTCGCGCGGCATGTACAGGGGCAGGTACAGCCCCATGGGCGCCACGCCGTCGAGGATGGCCGTGCGCACCCGCTCCGGAAACTGGCGCATGTACACCAGCGCCGCGCGCGTCCCGTAGGAGACGCCCCAGAGGTTGACCTTTTCGTAGCCCAGCGCCGCGCGCACCTCGTCCAGGTCCGCCATCGCGATGGGCGTGGTGTACTGGCGCACGTCCGCCTCCCACCGCTCGCGACACGCGTGGAGGCGTCGCGGGACGTCGCCTTCGTCGAAGAGCGCCGACAGCCCCTCCTCCTTCTGACGGAGCTCGCAGTCGAGCGGGCTCGAGTCGCCCGTGCCCCGCTGGTCCACCAGCACGATGTCGCGGTGGCGGCGGATGCGCTCCACGGCCAACAGCATCTCCGCCGTCCGCGTGGCCGACTGCCCGGGGCCGCCCGCCAGGTACACCAGGGGGTCTGGCTGGGGCTGGGCCGCCAGGGCGGGCACCACGGCGACCCGCAGGGACAGCTTGCGGCCCGACTTCGCCTCGCGGTTCTCGAAGACCTCGTACGTCCCGCATTGGGCCTGGAGCGACAGGCCCTCCAGCCGGCAGGGCTTCAGCTCCAGCTTGCGCCCCTGGGAGGGCGAGCTTCCCTGCGAGCAGGCGGCCAACGCCACCATCGCGAACCCGAGCATCCAGGCGCGCCAGGCTCCACGCCAGACAAGGGAGGGAATGTGGGTCCAGACACCAGGCACAGGCGTCTCCATGTATGGTGCGGCGGCCCCACGCATAGCACCCGTGCTGTTCGCGGTACACCCCTCGCCAACGCCGTGAATGCCCGCCGCGAGGGGCCGTCTGGTGATACGCCCATGCCCACGATGAAACGCGCCGTCCTCGTCCTGGCCGCTCTTGCCCTCACCACGTTCAGCGGCTGCGCCTCTCTGCAGAAGACGCTGAAGGGGGTCTTCAAGAAACCCACCCTCACCTTCAAGACGGCGCGGCTCTCCAGCGCGTCGCTCTCCGACGCCACCGTCGACCTCGTCTACGAGGTGAACAACCCCAACGGCTTCGGACTGGAGCTGGCGAGCATCGACTACTCCTTCTTCGTCGAGGGAAAGCAGGTGGTGGCCGGCAAGCCCAAGAAAGGCCTGGACCTCAAGGCCAACGGCAGGAGCGAGCTGGTCTTCCCCGCCAACGTGAGGTTCGCGGACATCGCCCCCGTCGTCGAAACCTTCCTCAACAAGGACCGCGCCGCCTACAAGGCCCAGGGCAGCGTCGGCGTGCAGACGCCCATCGGCGTGCTGAACTTCCCGCTCGAGAAGGAAGGCACCTTCGACGTGCCCAAGATTCCGCAGGTGTCCTTCCAGCCGCCCCGCATCACCAACATCGGCCTCACCAGCGCCACGGTGGAGTTCCCGCTCTCCATCACCAACCGCAACAGCTTCCCCCTGCCCGTCGCCGGCATCACCGGCGCGCTCAAGGTCGCCGGGGCGGATGTGGGCACGCTGTCCACCGGCAACCTGGGCATGCTCGACGGCAGTGGGACGAAGCAGGTGACATTGCCGCTCACCATCCACTTCGCGCGGGCGGCCTCCGCGGCCATGGCCCTGCGCTCGGGCGGCAACGCCAAGCTGAGCCTGGATGGCAAGTTGACCTCGGACGCCCAGTCCGTGCCGCTCAACCTGAGCCAGCTCGTCAACATCGTGAAATAACGCCCGTCCGGGCAGCAAGCGGGCGGGAGGCAACCTCGTGGTTGTCCCAGGGCGCCCTTGCCGTTACGGTTGGGCGCCCTTTGGGACACACGCCATGCGCCGCATCCTCTTCAAGTCCAAGATTCACCGCGCGACGGTGACGCAGGCCGACCTGGATTACGAAGGCTCGGTCACCATCGACCAGAACCTGCTCCGCGCGGCGGACATCATCGCCAACGAGAAGGTCGCCATCTGGAACGTCACCCAGGGCACGCGCCTGGAGACGTATGCCCTGGAGGGCGAGCCCGGCAGCGGAGTCATCTGCATCAACGGCGCCGCGGCCCACCTCAACAAGCCGGGGGACCTGGTCATCATCGCCACCTTCGCGGAGGTGGAGGAGTCCGAGGCCCGCGCCTGGAAGCCCACCGTCGTCTTCGTCGATGCGAAGAACCGCATCGTCCCCGGACAGACGGAAGAGATTCCGGGACCGGCTCGCCGCCTCGCCTGAACCGGCGGTCCAGGCCCTCCGCCGGCTTTCCCCTCCGCGCGCCTTTTGCCATGCTCCGCCCACCTTTAGAGGGGGGCCCATGGCCCCGGAGGAATCACCACGATGAGGCGGATGTGGGTGGGAGCCAGCGTGCTCGCGCTGGGACTCTCCGGTTGTTCCGCAGTGGGCTCTTTCCGGCCCAACCCCAACGATGAGGATCCGCTCTACGGAGCCATCCCCGTCGTCAAGGCGCCCCTCCAGGCGCGCTGTGTGGCGCACGGGAAGTCCTCGGTGCGCTCCAGCTGCGACGAGGCGCTCTACCTGGCCACGGAGTACACCCGGCGACTGTCCGTGGGTGACGAAGTCTGCCTGGAGGGTGGCTACGGCGAGGAGCCGGGTTATGCCTGCAAGGCGCGCGCGGCCGTCATCGACACGTCCCCCAACCAGATAAAGCTCGAGGTGCGAGGAGCCAAGCCGGACTCGCGCTGGTTCAACGTGGAGATGCGGCACGCCTGGTACGAAGAAGGCGCGCTGGTGGACCTCTACCTCGCCGAGCGGGGTTATTAGAGGACGCGGGAAACCCACCCCCTGGAGGAGCGTCGACAATGGGCTTCTACGACAGCGTGGCCGAGCGGCTGGCCTTCATGAAGAAGCTGACCCCGGCGGAGCTCAAGAAGCTCGGCTCGGCTCGGCTGTCGGACATCGTCCTCCAGGAGACGAAGCGTGCCCGGGTGCGGGTGGCGGAGCTGGAGAAGCGCTACCCCCGCGCGGAAGTGAAGGAGCTGGCGCAGCGCCTCATTGACGAGAAGAAGAACCTGGCCAGCATGGTGGGCGGAGTCAGCGGCGTCTTCGGACTCATCGCCCTGCCGGCGGACCTGCTGTTCATGGCCTATCTGCAGATCATCCTGCTCACCGACCTGGCCACGCTCTACAAGGTCAACCTCAAGACGGAGCGCGCGCGCGGGGAGATGCTCGACCTGTTCGGCTACGCCAACGGATTGGGGCCCATCCAACGCTCCAGCCCCAAGGTGTTGGGGAAGCTCGCCGCGCTGATGCTGGAGAAGGGCGGCCTGCACACGCTGGGGCGCGCCATGCCGCTGGTGGCCGCGCCGATTACGGCCTACTTCAACAACCAGCACATCCAGCGCGTGGGTGAGCAGGCCGTGCGCTTCTACGAGGGCTTCGACAAGGCCCACGCGAAGGCCAAGGCCCACCGCCCCCAGCAGACGGGCTGACGGCCACACGCGGTGAGGATCCACGGGGGCCTGGCGACGGGCGCCCCGATTAATTCAACGGGTCCGATATGCCCTTTTCACCCCTTCGTTCCCGTTCCCAGGCGGGGCGAAAGCCCCCATCCATGGCGGGCGACCGATGAACCCCCAAGGCCGGACGGGGGCGGCGCCCGAAAGGCGGAGGCACGAAGATGTCCGAGCTTTCGGCGGAAGTGCGTGTGCAGGTGGCGCGGTTGCGGAACCTGGTCATCGACGTGGCGCGCTGCGGCGCCCTCAGCAGCCCTCTGGGCGCCCTGCCTCACCAGGAGCTGGACCCCATGGAGGTACAGGCCATCTGGTGGCTGAAGGCGGAGAGCCTGCTGCCCGTCAACGTGCTCGCCGACCGCCTGGGTGGTATCGCCCTGCCCCGTCTGAGCCGGCTGTTGGACCGCCTGGAGGACGCCAAGCTCGTCCAGCGTGAGCGCTCGGTGCGGCATGATCGCCGCCGCGTGCGCGTGCGCCTCACCGAGCAGGGCCGCGCCCTGGCGGAGCGCGCGGACACGGTGGTGCAGGAGCGCATGGCGCGCCTCCTGATGCCGCTGGGTGGGGAGCAGCGCAGCGCGCTGATGGACCTGCTCGAGGGCTGGGTGGAAGCGCTGGGCTGCTGGAACCGCGCGGAGGAGATTGCCGCCGAGGAGACCGACGCGGACGGCACGCGCGCCACGCCTCACCCCCGACTCACCGCCGTGGAGGACGTAGGCGTCACCGCCAACGCGGCCTGACGGTTCTCATCCCGGCGTGGAGGAACATCGCGGAGTACGCTGGAGGCCCTCGTCGTCCTGGAGTGGCCCATGCGACTCGGCAACGCCTCCACGCCGCCCAACCTGCTCATCATCCTGACGGACCAGCAGCGCCAGTTCCGTCACTGGCCCAAGGGCTGGGCGGAGCAGCACCTGCCCTCGTTCCAGCGCCTCGCGAGCACCGGGCTGAGCTTCGAGCGGGCCTTCACCAACACCTGCATGTGTTCGCCCAGTCGGGCCACGCTGTGGACGAGCCTCTTCCCCGCGCAAACCGGCGTCGTCGACACGGGTGAGCAGTCCCTGCCTCCCGACATCACCACGCTGGCCCAGGTGATGGCGAAGGCGGGCTACCAGGTGGGATACCGGGGCAAGTGGCACCTGGGCAATCCTCCTCCGACGCACGGCTTCGGGCCCTGGGATGGACCGGACGCGGGCACGTCCCTGCAAGCCGGGAGCACGCAGGGCGCGGGCGGCTACAACAACGACGCGCGCTACCTGGGCACCGTCACCGGCGCCTCGGAGAATCCTCCGGGCACTCCACTCGACGGGCCCAGCATGCTCGACTTCCTGGAGCGCGTGGACCCGAGCGTGCCGTTCTGCCTCGTCGCCTCGTTCGTCAATCCGCATGACGTCTACGTCGCGCCCTTCAACTACGAGGCCGCGGGCTACAACCCCACCGACTGGGCGTCACTGCCCCAGCAGCCCCCGGCGTCGTGGAACGAGGACCTGTCCACGAAGCCCTCGGTGCAGGGCTGGTTCCAGTCGAGCGGGAAGAACTGGAACGTCCCCACCTGGAGCGACGCCGAGCGGACAAGCTACGCGCGCTTCTACGCGTACCTCCAGACGCTCGTCGACCAGGACATCACCACGCTGCTCCAGGCGCTGGAGCGGCGCGGCCTCACCGACAACACGCTCGTCGTCCGACTCGCCGACCACGGGGAGATGGGGCTGTCCCACGGGCTCGTCGAGAAGACCTTCAACGCCTACGACGAAACCATCAACGTCCCGCTCATCATCTCCAACCCCGTGCTGTTCCCCTCGGGCGTGGTGACGAAGGAGCTGGTCAGCCACATCGACCTGCTGCCCACGCTGGCCTCGGTGGCCGGCGTGCTGGGGGACTTCCAGGGCCAGTTCAAGGGCATCGACCTGTCGCCGCTGTTCACCGCGCCCACGACATCCCTCCAGGACTCCATCCACTTCACCTTCGATGACACGGCGCTGGCCCAGGGCATGCCCGCGACGACGCCCGGCCACATTCGTGCGCTGCGCACGAAGCAGTGGTTGTACGCCGCGTACTTCACGCAGGACGGCTCCGCTTTCGAGTACGAGCTGTATGACCTGGACGCGGACCCCGAGGAGCTGACGAACCTCGCCAACCCTCGGAACATCACCCCGGACAGCAAGCGCGAGCTCCTGAAGCTGAATGCGCACCTCATCCGGGTGATGAAGACGAACGGCACCACGCCTGCCGGCTTCACCTGGCCCAAGCAGCCCGTCGTCTGACACGGAAGTGATGCGACTCCGGGCTTCGGATAAGCCCGTCGAGTCGACTCCGGACCGAGCGCTCTTCCTCCGCGGAGAGCGCCCTCCGCCACGCCATCCGCTGTGAGGCCGACGCCGCGACGTGCGCCCGGCCCCCGGACGCAAGGCACCGTCCCCATGGGCGCACCCGACCTCGTGGAGGCGCGAGGACCGACCCGTAAATGCAACTTGATTACTTTTAGATATCGGTTGCATATTTGCGGGGCTCGACGACGAACCGGGGTCGGGCGCGACATCGAGTTACCCGTCAGCCACCGAGCAGGAGCGGCATTCATGAACAGATTCATCTGGAGCGTGGGCGTGACAGGACTCGCGCTCGCGGGCCTCACGTCCGTGCTCCTTCGCCGCCCCGTGGAGCCCTCCTTCACGGAGGCAGCCACCGCGCCGGCACCGCTCCGTTCCGAAGCAGGCCCGCCTCTGAGCCCCATGCATGCGGCGGAGCCCACGGAAATCCCCGACGCCGACCCGCCTTCCACACTCGCGGCATCCGGGATGGCGGAGCCCCGCGTCCCCTCGCCTCCTGTCCGAGCGCGTCGGCCAACTTCGGAGTCACGCCTTCGCCTCGTCCAGGCACTGCGCGGTGCGCCCTCCGAACCGGGCGCGCGCCGCGAGGCCGTGCTCGCCTCGCTGGTCGCCTCGGGAGAGAGCCAGGCGCCCTGGACGCATCAGGCTCGCGAGGCCCTGGACCGCTGGCGCCAGCAGGTGACGACGAGCGTGCTGCCCGTCCAGGCCCAGGCGGCGCGCTGCTTCGTCGCGGGCTGCGTGACGCGCGTCACCTTCCCGGACGCCGCCTCCTTCGACGTGGCCTTTGGCCTCACACCCGAGCTGCGGCTCCCTGGTGGAAGCGCGCACCTCCAACTCCCCGCCGAACACCTCGCCTCGGGCGAGGTCTCCGCCGCCTGGGTCGTCCTCCCTCCAGACGCCCCCTGAACCCCTTCGCCACGGATTCACCCCAGCAGTCCCACAAGGAGAAGTCCCTCGATGAAGCCCCAGTCCCTGTTCCAGAAGTCCCTGCTCGCCACCAGTGTCGCGCTCCTTCTCACCGGCTGCGGAACCACCGCCGCCGAGGAGGAGGTCACCCAGTCCGAGCTGTCCACCGACGAGTCCGGGCTGCTCGGCATGCTGCCCTCCTGCGAGGAGCCCGAGGAGCTGGCCGAGGTCGTCGAGCACGCCTGCATCCACGCGGAGCTGGGCCCCTTCGAGCCCGTCACCGCCGCCGCCCTGGGCGCGCCCGTGCTGGTGGACGTCAGCACGCCCCACACCGCGTACAACATCACCCTCCCGTCGAGCGCCACCTCGTGGGGCTGGGCGGGCCGCGTGTCCTTCCTCCCCGACGAGTCCGGTGAGTTCGCCTTCCTGCTGTCACGCCACCGCGGCCTGCGCATCTACGACGCGGCGACGGGCCTCGAGGTCGCACGCGAGTGCCGCTACCAGGTTCCCACCGAAGTATGCGGCGCGCTGAAGACGGCCATCGTCGCGGACCTCGAAGCCGACACCGAGTACTACCTGGAGTTCCGCTCCATCCTGAGCCGCAACGCCGCCTTCTCGCTCGTCATCGAGGAGGCCGCGCACCACCCCGAGGAATAGCGCTCCTCGTCTCTCCATCCACGCGGGTGCCCGGAAACACTCCGGGCATTCCGCCCCACGCCGCGTCGTCCACGCCACTCCTGGCACACACATGTCTCTCAATGACGTCCTCCCCTCGCCTCCCCATGGAGCGCTCCCGCATGCGATTGAACCTCCGTGCCCTTCTGGCCTCGTGCGCCGTGGCGGCTTCCGCCTGCGGTGGTGGCGAGACGCCCCCGAGCGTCGAGCCCGAACCTCACGCCGAAGACCCGTGCGCTCCCAATGGCCACATCCACCGTGAGGCCGAAGGCGACTGGTGCCACTGCAACAAGGGCCACGTCGCCGCGCCCCAGGGCCTCGCCTGTGAAGTGGACCCCGACTACGTCCCCAGCGAGGGCTTCGACTTCGGCGACGACGGGGAACATGCGTGCTGGCATGTCGCGCACGGCCCCTACGTCACCGTGACGGCCACCACCAGTCGCAACCCTCGCGTGGACGACTTCCACACGCACTACACCGTGAAGCTCCGTGAGGAGAACGGCCAGTACACGGGCACCTTCAGCTACAAGGCCTTCGCCAGCGGCGACTTCGTCGTCTACCTCAGCATCCCCGACGTGCCCGTCAGCCTGGTGGAGACCGCCATCCAGACGCAGCTCACGCCGGCGGGCACCAAGTCCACGGGCGGCTTCTGCTCGGGCCTTCGACACATGGTCGGCTACGAGCTGACAGACCGCGTCCAGTACACCCTCACGCTCGGCCCCACCTCGCTCCCCGAGGTCGGCATGGTCATCGAACACCTCGAATAGCCATGCACGCCAGACCACACCCGACCGTGAAAAACGTCCGCCCCGTTATTGCAACTCAATTACATTTACGTCATGAGTAACCGCGCCGTGGAGTGGCGGTGGAAGCCCGCTTCGGTGCCCGCGCGTCGCGCCCGGCGTTTGAAAGGAACCCCACAATGAAGATGCTGAAGCAGACCCTTTGCGGTGCATTGCTCGGGCTGTCCCTGGCGGCTTGCGGCCCCATGGACGAGGCGGAGCTGGAGTCGGTGGGCCAGTTGGAGGCGCCGCTGGAGGCTGGGTGCGTGTCGGTGGACGACACGCTGATGACGACCCATGCCTGCACCCACGCGAGCAACAGCGCGGACAACGTGACAGTGACGACGAGCGCCACGCGCATCGCCACCGCGCCGGACATCAGCGCGCGGCACAAGCACTACACGCTGAATCTGCCGCCCGGAGCCGAGGGCTCGGTGACGTTCACCCCCGTCGCCGTGACGTCGGGCACCTCCACGGTGGAGTCCATCTCGTTCTACCTGTCGCAGAACGTGGCCTTCACGGTGGTGGACACCACCACCAGCGCCACCGTGTCGGCGCTCATCAGCGAGGCCGTGTCGGAAGTCGCCTGCTCGCTGACGCAGGCCCGTGTGTATGACCTCGTCGTGGGCCGCGAGTACATCCTCGCCACGGGCCCCGCGACGGGGAACCAGGTCGGCCTCGTCCCCGAGTATCTCTACGACAACCGGGACCGTTTCTACCGGGACCAGGATGGCGACGGGTACGGCACCAACACGCCCGTGTACCGCTACGCCTGTGAGGCGCCCGCCGGCTACGTGAAGCAGCGGTTCGACTGCGACGACACGAACCCCGCCATCTTCAACTGCTGAGCCTCACCCCACCGTAGCCCCAGGCCCACCGTGGCCCCTTGGGCGGGGCGTCCTCTGTGTTCGAGGGCGCCCCGCGCTTCACCCGTTCGCCCCGCTCACTTCGCAAGGAAACACCCGAACATGCGTCTGACCCACGTCGCCGCCCTGCTCACCACCTGCGCTGTCCTGACCCTGACGGGCTGTGACAACGATGACCCCATCACCCCGAGCTCCGATGCGGGCACTCCGACGGATGCGGGCCCGGACGCGGGGCCTCCACCAGACGCGGGACCTTCACCGGATGCGGGCCCCGACGCGGGAGGTGACACCACGAAGCCCCACGTCACCGCGTCCAGCCCCGAGGAAGGCGCGACGAACGTGCTGCCCGTGCAGACCTACAAGGTGGACACGACGAACACGAGCCTGCGGCGGCTCGTCACCGTCTCCTTCAGCGAGCCCATGGACTCCACCGCTGCGCAGGTGACGTTGTTGGACGTGAGCACGCCCGCCAACGCCCCGCGAGTCCTCACCGGCACCTGGTCCGAGGACGCGCTGACCTTGTCGCTCTCCATTCCGCGTCCGGAGTCGGACCTTCCCCCGCTGGAGGAGGACAACCGCTACTCGCTGGACCTCACGTCGCTGCGGGATGTCGCGGGCAACGCGCTGGACACAGTGCACGCGGGACTCGGCGATGGTCGGCTGGACTTCACCACGGGCGAGCGGGACCGCGTCACGGAGCACGCTTGCGGGCACGCGCTGCTGGAGGCCCCCGTGGCCGTAAGGGCGGGTGCGTCTCCGACGACGATGTATCCCGCGACGGACTCACCCCACGAGTTCTACGAACTGACACTGCCGACGAGCGGGACGTCATTCCTCGGCTACTCGGAGGTCGTCTCCGCGGAGCGCGACGAGCCGGTCATCATGTACCTGAGCCACGAGGTCCCCGTGGTGGTGCACGACGTGACGGAAGGCGAGACGGTGATTGCCTCCACGGTGACGCCGGCACCCGCCGTGTGTCTCCCCGCGATTTCCCACACGCTGAAGTTCACCGCGCCCGCCGGAGACCGCTTCCTTCGCCTCACCTACGGCCCGACGCCTCTGGAGAAGTTCACCTTCGTCTTCGAGCGATACTGAGCAGGTTCATCTCCGCGGCGAACACCCTATGCTGCGGAGATGTTGCGCCGTTTCCGCCAGAGGCCCGACCCGGACGACGCTCCCGACTTCGAGCCTCATCAACTGCTCGGCGCGCCGATGCGCTGGCCCGATGGTCGTCACGTCGCCGCCAATGCCGGCAAGCACCTCTTCCTCTGGGACCTCGCGACTGGGGAGTGCTCGCGGGTGCTCGAAACCAGCGCCATTCACCAGCCACCGATGTTCCGTCTGGCGTGCGAGCCGGTGCTCGGGCGCGTGCTCGGAAGCCACAAGCTTCGAGAGTTCGCGCTGTGGGACTCGACGGACTGGCGCCGCCTCCAGGTTTTCACGGGGCACGGTGAGCCGGTGCGGGCCGCCGAGTTCATCGCTGAAGACCGGGTGTTCTCCATCAGTGGCGATGGCTTCGCGCTGCTGTGGGATGCGTGGACGGGTGAACTCCTGCGCAGGTTCGAGACTTCGCCGCTCTACGCGCTCGCCCAGAGCCCTGCGCACGGCCTCGTCGCCGTCGGTGGTGGCAAAGGTGCCATCACCTTGCTCGACGGCCCCACGCTCGAGGTCCGCGCCAGCTTCCAGTTGCCCATGGCGACCGCGCGACACGAGCCGCTCAGCGAAGAGCGCCAGCGTCAGCTTGGAATCGTGTGGAACCGCCCGTCCAACACCATCGAGGCATTGACCTGGCATCCCGATGGCGAGCACCTGATTTGTGGAAGCTGGGACTTCATCGCCAGGATGGTGCACAGCCACACCGGACACGTCGTGCGCGAGTGGCACGGCCATGCGCACTGGGTCGACTCCGTCGCCGTCGACCCGCGACGCGGACTCTTGTGCACCAGCAGCTCCGACGGCACCGTGCGTGTCTGGTCGCTCGACTCAACCGAGTGCCTCGCGGTCCATGACGTCGGGCACGCCGACCTCGGTGGCCTGTGCCTGATTGAGGACTCCCTCTACGTGACGGTGCGCAGCGAGTTGGTGGTGATTCCCCTGCCGTGACCACCCGCTGAAGCTCACTCCGTGCGCTTGCGCCTGCGCGACATGATGCGACTCAAGGCCACCTCGGTGATGCCGAGGTAGGCCGCCACGTCGCGCTGCGGTACCCGCCCTCGCAGATGCGGATGCTCCGCCCAGAAGGTGTCCAGCCGCTCCTCGGCGGACAGCTCCAGGAATTCCTGCTCCCTTCGCTCCTTGAGCAGGAAGTGCCGCTCGGCGACGCGGCGCGCCACACGCACCCAGCACCCATGGCCCTCTTCCAACGTCTGGAAGTCCTGCGTCCGGAACACCAACACCCGTGCGGGCTCCAGCGCTTCGATGGCCGTCATTGACGGCATGCGTTGGAGCATCTCCGCGTACGCGCCCAGCAGTTCACCCTCGGCGCGAAACGCCTTCACTGACTCGCCGCCTCGCGCCGACACGCGCACCAGCCGGAACACCCCTTGAAGCACGACCGCGAAGCGGTCCGCCGCGTCTCCGGGGCGCAGGAAGTGGGCCTTGCGCTCGACCGACTGCTCCCTCGCGAGCGACTCGGCCCTCTCCCACTCACTCTCGGGAATGGGACCGAGCGGGGACAGCTGCTCGTAGAGCTTCGGGAATCTCACGGGGACGAGGACGGAGGTTAACCCAGGTTAAGGCGGCAATCGAGCCGGGCGCCGTACACCGGGGACATGTCCATCAACGTCTACGCGATTGCCACACCCTTCGTCATCGCCCTGGCGCTGGGCGAGTTCGTCTACTGCGTGGCGAAGCGCAACGGGTACTACAGCTTCCAGGACTCCATCGCGAGCGTGGGCACCGCCGTCCTCAACCAGTGCGTCAACGTGGCGGTGGCGCTGCTGATGCTGCCCCTCTTCACCCTGTTGGGTCAGCTCGCGCCCTGGAAGATTGACGTCGCGTCACCCTGGGCGCTGCTCGGCCTCTTCCTGGGGGTCGACTTCCTCTTCTACTGGTTCCACCGCTTCGGGCATCGCACCAACATCGGCTGGGCGGCGCACTCGCCACACCACTCCACCGAGGAGCTGAACTACGCGGTGGCCCTGCGGGCCAGCGTCACGCAGCGCATCTTCTCGTTCCTCTTCTACTGGCCGCTCGTCGTCGTCGGCTTCTCGCCCGAGGCCGTGCTGGCCATGGTGGCCTTCCACCTGGTGCTCCAGTTCATCCCCCACACGCGCGTCATCCCCAAGCTGCCCCGGTGGATTGAGTCGTGGCTCAACACGCCCTCGCACCACCGCGTGCACCACGCGCGCAATGACCTCTACATCGACAAGAACTACGCGGGCTTCCTCATCATCTGGGACAAGATGTTCGGCACCTACGCCGACGAGACGGAGGAGTGCTCCTACGGCGTCACCTCTCCGCCGAACACCTGGGACCCCACCGTCATCAACTTCCAGTTCTGGGGGAAGCTCGTCAGTGACGCGGTGAAGACGCGCAGTGGGTGGGACCGGCTGCGCCTGTGGGTGATGCCCACCGGCTGGCGCCCCTCGGACCTGCCGGCCCGCGAGTCGACTCCGTGGAAGCGAGATGGCGTGGAGGTGAAGTTCCAGTCCACCGAGCTGCCCAACATCCGCGGTTACCTCGTCTTCCAGATGATTGCGTCGATGCCCTTCATGCTCCTGGTCAGCCACCACGCATCGCCGCTCGTGGGATGGCAGAAGCTGATGCTCAGCGTCCTCTTCTGGGGCATGGCGACCGCGTGGGGCGGGATGATGGAGTCCAAGCGCTGGGGCCTCCCGCTGGAGATGGCTCGCGTGTTCGCCATGGGCGGCGCCGTGACGCTGTGGCTCGTCCAGGCGGGCGCTCCGCTGTCGTGGCGGGCGCTCACCGTGGGCTGGCTCGCCGTCACCCTCGTGTGGATCAGCGTCGCGCGCGCGAGCAGCCGGAGTCCCTCGCCCGTGGCACGCGGCGTGAGCTGAGCCGCGCTGCTCACCCGGCCTTCTCGGGTTCCCATGCACCCGAGAAGGCCGTGAAGCGCCGCACGTTGACGGACAGCGCTCGGTGCACCTGCGTCTCCGGTGTGATGTCCACCGGACTTCCGTCGGCGGGCAGCGTCAGCCGGTCGAAGTGCGCGCCCTCGAACCATTGATGCGGCCGGGCCTCCACGACGAAGAGTCCGTCGTCGTCCAGGTCCGCATCAATCGGCACGAAGTCCACGCGCTGGAGCTCCACGGGCGGCGGGAAGTCGAGCGCCACCCGGAACGGCACCCGTGCCTCTCCCCGGAAGGCCGTACCCGCCAGGAGCATCGAGTGTCCCTGGAGGGACGCCGCTTCGTCTCCGAGAGCCCGTGAAGGAGGCTGGAGCAGCAGCGAGAAGGACCTGGCCCGACCCGCGATGCCCGGTGAGCGCCCCAGGACCTGGGCCTCACCGCCGGCGAGCAGGTCGAACACCACCTCGCGGTCCCATTCCCCGAGCACCGTCCCTCCCGAGAAGAAGTCCCCGTCATGCGCATGCGCCGTGGGCACGAGCGCGTTCAGCAGCGACTTGAAGACGCCGCGCGTCCGCGCCTGGAGCGGAGAGGGATTCTCGAAGAGGTAGATGGGGCCGAGCACCATCCGCGCGGAGGTGAGTCTCACGCTCCAACCGGTATCGGTGGTGAGCTCGCCCACCTGAGCCGCGCCGGGCGCGAGCGCGGTGCGCAGGCCCATGCGGAACACGATGCCTCGCCCGCCGGTGCCGGACAGTCCACACGCCGAGCCACCACCGACGAGCGCGGTGCCCATGAACAACATGAAGGCGCGACGGGAGCCATGAAACACACGTGTCATGGGGCCTTCTCCCGCGGGCACCGACACAACGAGGTGTCGTGTCGTGGACGGGAGAGCGTGGGGTGCTGGGGTCCCTCCGCGAGCCCTCGGCTCAGTACGGCGGTGTGTCGCGCCAGGACTACCCGCGACGAAGCGGGCCTCTCGGGCGACTGGGACAGGTGCCTCATGGAGCGTCCTCCTCGAAGTCCAGGTACAGCGTGAAGGTGCCTCGAAAGGTGCGCGGTGCTCCGGCGGAGAAGTGGCGCGTGGCCAGCAGTGACGCGGGGGCATCGGGTCCCCGGAAGTTGGAGACGTAGTTCAGCTCCGTCTCGCGCCAGCGCGCGTCCAGCACGTTCTCCACGGACACGCCCAATTCCATCCAGTCCCAGCGCGCGCGCGCGCCCACGTCGAAGAGAAACACGGGGTCGCTGTAGCGATTCAGCGGCAGCGGCCTGGGTCCCACCGCGCTGTGCCCCAGGGCTACGTTCCATCCGAGCCGCTCGCCCGCCACGGTGACATGTCCTCTCACCGAGGCATCCACCCGCCCCAGCAGCGCCGGGATGTAGGGCATCACCGCGCCATCCCACAGCTTCCACGCGGACGCACCGGGGGCGGGCAGCGTCGCGCGAGCCCAGGCGACGGAGGCCTGCGTGTCGAGCCAGTCTTCCCATTGCAGTCGACCCGTGGCGAAGGCTCCCAGCCGTTGCGATGCGCCGATGGGCTGGTTGCGTCCCAGTCGCTCGTCGAAGACGAAGTCCTGGGACACGCGCGTGGCGAAGACCGCGCCGCGTGCTTCCAGCGAGTACGGCCGCGACTCGCCCTCCAGCCTCCAACCCAGCCCCGTCTCACCCGAGGCGACGCGCGCATACGGCGCCAGCTCCGCGTCGGACAGCGCGGCGGCGTCGCTGGAGCGCGCGCCCAGTCCCGCGCTGGTCAGCCACGTGAGTCGAGGTGACAGCTTCACCTCGGCGCTGGCCCGGGGGCTGGCGAAGAAGCCATAGGCATCCAGGGACTCCTCCGGGATGCGCGGCCCATCACGGTCCACGGCGGGACGGTTCAGGTCCTCCACGCCGAACAGGAACGTATCCAGCCGCACACCGACACGCAGGGCCAGCCAGTCGAGCGGCTGCACTCGCAGGGACGCGTATCCACCCAGGTTGGTGGTGCGCACCTGATTGTCGAACAGGGTGGAGTATGGCACGCCACCGCTGTCCCTCAGCCGACGTGAGCGCGTGCGGACGTCGTCGTAGCGAGCCACATAGCCCAGCTCCAGCGGGCGCGACTGCCCCAGCAAGGTGAGCCCTGGCGTGTAGCGCCCGCGCAGGCCCAGGGTGCTTCCCCGGTAGTAGCCCTCCGTGCCGTCACCGCGCTGCGCGTCCTCGCCGGGAGGCGTGTCCTGGATGAAGCCGGTGAAGTTGTCGCGGATGCGCGTCTGGCGCAGCACCACGTACCCCTGCTGCACCAGCCGTCCGCCGCGTTTGAGCCGCGACTGGAGTTCCGCGGAGACGAGATGGCGTTGGCTCGCGCCTCCCTGGTTCTCGTCATAGAAACAGAAGAACTGCGAGTCCGCGTCCGCCGCGCACGGCAACCGGGCGTCCACCACGTCCGTCTCCCGCACCACGCCCGCCGAGGCGAACCGCGCGCCGTAGCTGGCACCGAGCAGTCGCAGTCGCGTCTCGTCTCCCAGTCGCAACTCCACCTGCGCCATGGCGGTCGCATTGGCGAAGGAGCGATTCGGTCCGAAGCCCTCGCCCTGTCGCAACAACAGCCCCACGAAAGTGGCCTCACCGGACTCGGGTGGGCCCCACACCAGCGCGAGCCGACGTGAGGCGAAGCTGCCGTAGCTGGCCGAAGCCGTGAGCCCTCGACGCGCGAGGCCGAGCTGGTACTCCACCGTCCCCGCCACGCCGAAGTCACCTTGCGAGGCGTCATAGGGCCCCTCGGTGACTCGCAGCGAGTCCACCAACTCCGGGATGATGAAGTACGTGTCCGCGTAACCGTGGCCGTGGGCATGGGAGACTTCGTTGAGGGGCACGCCGTTGAGGCGCATTTCCACGTCCTTGCCCTCGCCCGCGTCGAAGCCTCGGATGAACACCGTCTCCGCGTGGCCCTCGCCTCCGTGGTTGGCGAGCATCACTCCGGGCGCGAGCAACATCAGGTCGGAGGCCGAGTTGCGCGGGACGTCCGCGAGCTGTCCCACCTCGATGTGAAAGTCTCCGACGGCCACGGGCGGTGGTGCCTCGGCCACACCTCGGACCGTGGTGGAGAAGCCGGGCGACGAAGACCTGGAGGCCGCCTTCGCCTCCTCGGATGAGGCGCCCGACGGCGACGACGAATCGTCCACGGCGAGTTCCGACATCAAAGGTGGCGACGGTGTTGCCCCCATCGCCCCGTGCGGCGTGTCCGCGACGGCCTCGCGCGCCCGCATGGGAGCGAAGTGGACCGGGACGTCCACCTGCACCTCGAGCGGCACTCCGCTCCGCCGCGCCGGCTCGAACTTCCAGCGCACCGCCGCGCCCATCGCGGCCCTGTCAAACACGGCTCCCGCCGACTCGCGCACCTCCACCCGCGACACCGCGCCCACCTCATCAATCGTGAGGCGAACCACCACCGTCGCCGTGTCCTCCAGCACCGGCGCGTCACCGGGCGTCACCGGCGCCGCCACCTCCACCGGAACCGGCGGCGAAATGAGCGCCTCCTCCAGCGCCCCCACCGCACACAACACCAGCATCGCAATCCACACGGCGAGGACCTCACTCCTGGGTTCGGCGGCACCCGGGACACCTCGCCACCGGAACGTCGACCGCCCGGAGATACAACACGGACCCCTTGAATTGCAACTTGGTTACATATACATCCGCGAAACATGAATTTGAAATCGAGCGGACCTGGCCTCCTCGCGGTGCTCGCGCTGACACTGGCGCTCCCGGCCTGTGACTCCGTGCCCCCCGGAGACGTGCGCGTGACGATGAGCGGCGGAGACGGCACCCAGCGGGGTTTGCCAGACACGCTCTTCCAGGACGGTTGGTCCGTGCAATTCACCAAGTACCTCGTCTCGCTCGGAGACTTCACCCTGACCTCCGCGTCGGGCGAGGCGCGTGAGAGCCGCCGCCATGTGCTGGTGGACGTGCAGAAAGGAGACATCCCGCTGACGGAGCTGACGGGCCTGCCGGCGGGCCGCTGGGACGTGGGCTTCCGAGTCAGCCCACCCCGCGACGACACGGAGCTGGCGGACGGCCAGGTCTCCGCCGAGGACCTCGCGATGATGCGCGAGCGCGGCTTCAGCTACTGGGTAGAGGGCCGCGCGGTGAAGGCGGGCGTGGGCATCTTCGACTTCCGGATGGGCTTCCCCGTCGACGCACGCATGGTGGACTGCATCAACGGGGTGGATGGCACCCAGGGCATCATCGTCCCGGAGGGCTCCCGGGCGGACGTGGAGGTCACCATCCACGCCGAACACATGTTCTACGACAGGCTCGGCACCCACAGAGGCGTGCAGCTGCGCTTCGACGCCATCGCCGCGACGGCCACCTCGGACCACCTCATCACCCCGGAGGGGCTTGCCTCACAGCAACTCACCGACTTGAAGGATGCCCAAGGTCGGGAGCTTCGCGACGCAGCGGGTCAGCCCGTGGTGTACCTGCCCGGAGCGCATGATGTGCGCACGCTCCAGCAATTCGTCACCCAGAGCATTGTCGATCAGGCCCACCTCAACGGTGGAGGTGTTTGCACGGTCGCCAAATGACAGGTGGACCCGCGGGCACCCCACCCCCGCTGGACTTGGCCCGCCCCGCGCCGCTAGGAAAGTCACATGGACTCTCCTCTGCACCTGCAAGCCCGCATGGCCCTCTGCCGTCCCGAGCACATGGTGCTCGATTTGTTCGTGCAGAGCCTCCGCGAGAGCATCGCCCAGCGGATGGGTCGGAACCTGGCCCGGGCCGCCGGAGCGCCCATCGCCAGCGTCCCCGTGCGGGGCGCCCCCTCACACCGCTCCGCCCGCGAGTACCTGGAGTTGCTCCACGAGGGCGCGAGCACCGTGGAGCAAACCCTGGGAGAGGACTACTCCCACGCCGTGGAGCAGCTGTCCTTCACCGCCGCGAGCCACGTCTTCTCCGCGCCCGTGGGCGCCATGGTGATGGCCATCACCGGCGAGGACCCGCACCGCGGCCTGTCCGTGGGCTCGGGGCTCGCGGGCGCCACCAGCACCTTCGGCGAGCGGGAGTACGAGCGCGTCTCCGACACCACCGCGCGCGTGCGCTTCAAGGACGAGTTCTTCGGCCCCGCGTGGTGCAGCGGACTGGTCCGCAGCGGCCTGCTCCAGACGAACCCGGAGCGGCGCTTCCGCGTGGAGCTGGAGACCGGCGAGCCGCCCTTCAAGGACTTCTCGCTGCTCATCCACTGGTAGCCCCCCGCTCCGCGAGGGGACCGCCGACCGGCCGGAAGCACCGTGAGACGCTTCCGGCCAGCGGCGCGGACAGGCACGAAGCCCGCCCGACAGGCGCACCGACTCAGGCCTTGGGGGCTTCCTTGCTCCGGCGCTCCTCGACTTCCTTCTTCACCTGCTCCATGTCGAGCGCGCGCACCTGGCGGACCAGGTCCTCCAGCGCGGCGGCGGGAAGCGCACCAGCCTGCTCGAAGAGCAGGATGCCGTCACGAAACACCATCAGCGTGGGGATGGAGCGAATCTCGAACGCTCCGGACAGCTCCGACTGCGCCTCGGTATCAATCTTTCCGAAGACGATGTCCGCGTGCTTGCCGGACGCCGCCTCGAAAGTGGGCGCGAAGATGCGGCACGGACCGCACCACGACGCCCACCAGTCCAGGATGACGATGCCGTTCTTGCCGACCGTATCCTTGAAGTTGTCCTTGGTGATTTCCACCGTCGCCATGACGGCCCTCGTTTCTCCCCGCCTGGGCGGAGCGTGACTTCAGCGGACTTCCAACAGCTCCACCTCGAACAGCAGGGTGGCGTTGGGGGGGATGACACCACCGGCGCCGCGCGCGCCGTAGCCCAGGTCGGGAGGAATGGTGAGCTTGCGCACGCCGCCAATCTTCATCCCGGCGACGCCGTCGTCCCAACCCTTGATGACCTGACTCGCACCCAGACGGAAGGTGAAGCCCTCGCCCCGGTCCCGGCTGCTGTCGAACTTCTTGCCGCTCGTCAGCGTCCCCACGTAGTGCACGGTGACCGTCTTGCCGGCGGTGGCCTCCGTGCCAGTGCCGACCTTCACGTCTTCGATACCCAGGCTCATTCCCTCTCCTGTTGCAGTGGAAGGTTCCACCTTAACTCGCCAACCCCGCTGGCGCCGCACTGGAAAGCACAGTGGCGCGGGCCCGTTGGCTACCGGGCACCGCGCCACCGACTCACGCCGTGCGTGAAGACTTCAAGACGCCCGCGTCAGAACGTACCACCCACGCTGACGACGCCCTGGTAGCTACCCCCGTTGTCGAAGTCGCCGCCGCCGGACTCGATGCCGGGGGCGAACTCCTTGTCGAAGAGGAAGTTGTAGTTGGCGCGCGCGTCCACCGTGAAGTGACCCACGTGGCCCCGCAGGCCCACGCCCGCCGGGACACTGCCCACGGTGTCATCCCGGTAGCCCAGCGACTGGCCGCCCCGGAAGTTGTAATCGTTGATACCAATGCCGCCCAGCACGTACGGCTGCCACGCGGAGGGGAACAGACCCAGCGTCGCCACGGCCGTGCCACCGTTGCGCACGAGGTCAGGACCGTCCACGCTCACCTCGCCACGCTTGGAATCGATGTCGTTGATGGCGCCGGTATAGCCCAGCTCGATGCCGAACACCTTGGACGGCCGGATGGCCGCCGTCACGCCCGCGGTGGGGCCCGGGTTGAGCTGCGGTGCCAACGCGCCGGTGTAACCCTCCACACCGCCGCCCAGCATCACGCTCAGACCCTTCATGTCGTTCTTGTCCTTCTTCTTCACCTCGAGCGGCTCGACAGGCTCCGCGGCTTCAGCCGAGGGACGAAAGTCCGAGGGCGGAGGCGCGGTGATGCCGCTGCCACCCGTGGCGTCATCCTGGGGCAGCGCCGGGTATGACTCGGAGCGGGGCTCCGCCGCGGGCGCGGCCTCGGGACGAGGCTGGGGCGAGGACTGCGGCGGCGGGGCCTGCAGGCCCTGGATGTCGTCCTGCTGTCCGCTGGAGCCACTGCCACCGGTCCCCTGCTGCTGCTGGGAGTCCTGGTTCGACGGCTCGCAGCGCAGCGGCATGTTCAGGTACACCTCACCCTGCGCGGGTGGAGCGGCCTGGCTGCCTCCGATGGCGGACGAGCTCGAGGACGAGGAGTCATCCTGCCCGCTCTGTCCACTGCCGCCGACTCCCGAGTCGTCATCCGTCCCCATGGAATCGGGCACGGGCTCCGTCTCGATGATGATGTCTTCCTCCTGAAGCGAGTCACCAGAAGAGGTGTCCTGCGATTGAGCCAGCAACACTCCCTGTCCCGGGTTCCCCGCGCTCGCCCGTGGTGGTGGGCAATCGCCGTCCGAGGCCAGTGCCGAGGTGCCGTAAAAGAGCGCCCCGATGGCGCCTGCCAGAATTTTCGCTTTCATCCAACCCTCCGTCGTCGAGTGGCTGACATGAAGGTTGTTTGCGAAGACACATCCGGCAAGGCACACCTGGGTAGCGTTTCCCGCGTGGCTGGCCGCTGAGCAGCCAGCCAGGCGTGGAGCCCGGGAAACACGGTTGCACGAGCAGGCTACTTTTCGCGCATCCACTCCGAGCCGGTGACGACGGGCAGTTGCAGGGCGCGCTCGCGGTCCAGGTCCAGGTTGCCGACGTGCAGCGACAGGGGCGACTGCACCCACTTGTAGATGGACTGCGTGAAGAGGCGGACGAACTTGTCCACGTAACCGCCGAGCCGTGCCGCCTCCACCTCCGGGAACATGGGCGTCAGCGCCTGGAGCATCTCCGAGGGCGTGAGCTTCTCGCTCGCGAACAGGTAGAAGCACGCATCGAGGATGGGGAAGGGCATCAGCTCCTCCTCCCCCACCTGGTTGTGCGCCAGCTCCGGGCCCGCGGGCTTGGCGAGCACCTTGCGGATGCCCTCGTAGCCCGTCACCTCCTGGAGGTAGTCCAAGAGGTACATCACCACCGTCTTGGGCAGGTTGGAGATGACGGCGAGCGCGCCCATCAGGTCTCCACCGATGGTGGTGTAGCCCACGGACTTCTCGCTCATGTTGCCCGTCTGGAGGAACAGGCCGCCGCAGGAGTTGCTCCAGTTCCACATGCGCTGGGCGCGCAGGCGGGCCTGGATGTTCTGCTCGGTAATCGGCGTGACGGGGACACCGCCCAGCATCCGCGCGGCCACGTCGCGCTCGCGCTCGAAGGCCTCGTCGATGGAGACCACCTGGAAGGCCACGCCCAGCTCGCGGGCAATCGTCTCCGCCGCGTCGCGGGTGGAGTCGCTGGAGAAGCGACTGGGCATGTAGAACGCCTGGATGAGCGAGCCGGGGTTCTCCGGCCGCGCGCGCTTCGCGTAGCGGTGGGCGATGAGCAGCGTCAACAGCGAGTCACGGCCACCGGACAGGGCGATGCCCAGCACCTTGAAGGCGCGCGTCTTCTCGAAGTAGTCGCCCACTCCCAGCGACAGCGCGTCGAGGATGTCCTCGCACAGCGCCTCGCGCGCGGGCCTTCGCTTGTCCGGGGTCGGCAGGAAGAAGCTGCGGTGCGCGGGCACGGGGTACGTCAGGGACTCGCGCCGGGTGCGCACCGCGTCGGTGCAGTCCAGCACCGCGGTGCCCTGGCCACCGGTGGTCAGCCACGCCTCGCGGTCCACGCGCCACGTGGTGGCCTCGCCGCGCAGGCGCAGGGTGCGGTCCAGGTCCACGACGGCGGAGGCGAAGCCCTCCTGGAAGCGCGGCGTCTCCATGACGTGGCGGCCGTTCTGGTTGAGGAAGCCGCCGCCGTCGAAGATGAGGCCGTCGTTGCTGCCCACCGCGTTGCAGTAGGCGATGGTGCACTGGTGGTCGGCGGCGCGGGTGGCGATGAGCTCGCGGCGCGTCTCCACGAAGCCCAGCCGGAAGGGCGAGGCGGAGATGTTCACCACCAGCTCCGCGCCGGAGTACGTGCGCCGGCGCATGGGGCCGTCCGCGCTCCAGATGTCCTCGCAGACCTCCGGCGCGACGAGGCCGAAGTCGAACTGGAAGAGGTAGTCGCCCAGCGGCACGCCCCGGTAGCGCTCCTTCATGCCGGGCTGGCCGCGGCCGAACGTCCGCGCCTCATAGAAGACGCTGTAGGTCGGCAGCTTCTCCTTGGGGACGAGGCCCAGCACGCGGCCTCCGGCGACCACCGCCGCGCAGTTGAGGCGCTGCCCCTGAAGGGCCACGCCCACGCCCACCACGAAGACGGTGGAAAGCGCGGCCGTCTCGCGCGCGAAGCGCTCCATCTCCGGCCACTGTCGGTCGATGAAGCCCTGCCACTGGACCATGTCCTCGGCGGGGTAGCCGGCGAGGAGCTGCTCCTGGAAGACGCCCACGGTGACGCCGTCCTCGGACATCCGCTTCGCCAGGACGAGGGCCCGGTCCGTGTTGCGAACGAAGGCTCCGACGGTGGTGTTGACGCTGGCGATGCCGACTTTCACGAGCCGCATGATTCTCCCGCTCCCCTTTCGCTTCCGACGCGGGGCTCAGCAATGCTCGGAGCGAAGCACAAGGCAAGCCCCAAGCCCCGGGGCGCACGGGTGGGTCAGTTCAACGGGCCCAGGGGCCGCACGGGCTGGAGCCGGGCGATGAGCTCGCCCACGTCCTCCAGCACCGCCTCCAGCCTGCGCTTCACGTCCAGCTCCGCGAGGAGCTGTTGGCGCCGCTCGGCCTCCGGGCTGATGGCGGAGGCCACCACGTCCGCGAGCTTGCCGCCCGCCGCACGGGCCGTCACGGGCAGCAGGTTCTCCGCGAACGTCGGCGGCACGCGCCCGGCCAGCTCGAAGACGGCCTGACGCAGCCGCTCCTCCTCCGGCCCCTGATACGGCAGGTCCGGCAGCGACAGCGCCTGCACCTCTCGGTACGCCTTGTCCGTGGTCAGCTCGGTGACCATGCGGATGCGGCTGACGCCTTGGAGGAGGATGTTGTAGCGCCCCTCCTCCACCTCCTCGTCCCAGACGATGACGCCGGCGCACATGATGGACTGCATCGGTGGCCGGCCCTCGTACTTGCCCTCCCAGCCATCCTCCAACTGGGCCAGCGCCACCACGCGGTCCGTCGCGAGCGCGTCCTTCACCATGGCCCGGTAGCGCGGCTCGAAGATGTGAAGGGGGATGACGGTATGGGGGAAGAGCACCGCCGACGGCAGCGGGAAGACCTTCAGCGCACTGGCGGCGGCGCGCTCGACGCGTTCTTGGGCGGTCATGTCGGGCATCCTTACCCGTGTTGATAAGCCTCTCGGGCGCCCGTCGCACCGCAAACCCGCGTCCCACCGCGGCCCGCACCGGAGGGGCCGGGCACAACCCACTGGATTCGCAGGGACTTTCCGTCGGGACGCCCCTTCGACGACTACCGTGCGCGCGGGCGGCCAGCCCCTCCATTCCAGGCCCGCATCGCCACCTCCACCAGGCCGAGCAGCTCCGCCTCGCTCGCGCCGTCCTGCGCCTGGATGGACATGCCCTGGACGACGGCGCCGAAATACCGCGCCAGGGCCCCCGCGTCCGTCTCCGAGGGCAGCTCCCCGGCGGCGATTCCCCGGGCAATGCGCTCGCGAACCAGCTTCACCGCGTTCGAGCGGAGGCCCGCGACGAGGTCGGCGACGGGCTGGTGGGCCTCCGCGCACCGGAGGACACCCGTCGAAATCATGCACCCGGGCGGCTGCTTGCGGCGGGTGAAGGCCCGGGCCGACTCCCGGAGCACCCGCTCGATGGCGCCCCGCGCGGTCGGCTCCTCGGTGAGCGCCAGCCACGTGTGGGCCCCGGGGCCCTGCTGGTAGCGCTCCAGCACGCGCCGGTAGAGGCCCTCCTTGGAGCCGAAGGCCGCGTAGAGGCTGGGCGCGGTGATGCCCATGGCGCCGGTGAGGTCCGCCACCGACGCGCCCTCGTAACCCAGCCGCCAGAACACCTCCACGGCCAGGTCCAGGGCCTTCGTCTCATCGAACTCGCGGGGCCTTCCGCGCGGCCGGGGCCGAGGGGCGATGTCGCTTTTCATAACGCTCACTATTGAAATCAGGAAATGGGCTTCCTATTTATAAAACACTCGCTACATAAATAGGAGTTCCGCCCGATGCATTCCGCCATCGCCACCTTCCTGGTGGCCGCAGGTCTTGGTGTCTCTCCCGCAACGTCCGTGAAGCCGGAGCCGCGCGCCACCGAGGCGACCGCCCGACCGAGCGCTGTCGTCGTGAGTCCTGAATCGAGCGCCCTCGCGGCGAGCCTGGACCCGGTCATCGACAAGGCGCTCGCGGACCAGCGCATCGTCGGGGCCGTCGTCATCGTCGCGAAGGACGGAGAGGTCATCTACCGGCGCGCCGCGGGCTTCGAGGACCGCGAGGCGAAGAAGCCCCTGCGCGAGGACGCGGTGTTCCGACTGGCGTCGATGACGAAGCCGCTCGTCTCCGTCGCGGCGCTCGCCCTCATCGACCAGGGCAAGCTGTCCCTGGAGGACCCTGTCACGAAGTGGCTGCCCACGTTCCGCCCCAGGCTTCCGGATGGACGTGAGCCCGTCATCACCGTGCGGCACCTGCTCACGCACACGGCGGGACTGACCTACGGCTTCAACCAGCCAGCGCAGGGGGCCTATCAAAAGGCCCAGGTCTCCGACGGGCTCGACAACCCTCCCGGGCTCACGCTGGAGGAGAACCTGCGTCGCCTCGCCACCGCCCCACTGGCCTCGGAGCCAGGGGAGAAGTGGGCCTACTCGTTGGCCACGGACGTCCTGGGCGCCGTCGTCGCGAGCGCGGGAGGCGCGCCGCTGCCCCAGGTCGTCTCACGGCTCGTCACGCAGCCACTCGGCTTGAAGGACACGGGCTTCCGCGTCAGTGACGTCTCGCGGCTCGCGACGCCGTACGCGGACGGAAAGCCTGTCCCCGTGCGCATGGGCAAGACCTTCGACATCCCCTTTGGCGCGGGCGTGGTCCACTACACCCCGAGCCGGGCCCTGGACGCGCGAGCCTTCCCGTCCGGGGGCGCGGGCATGGTGGGGACGGCGAGCGACTACGTGAAGTTCCTGGAGGCCCTGCGCAAGGGCGGGGCGCCGGTGTTGAAGCAGAGCACCGTCGAGCAACTGGGCTCCGTCCACGTGGGCCCGGAGTCGCAACCGCAGGGACCGGGCTGGGGCTGGGGACTCGCCTCGGCGGTGCTCATCGACCCGGCCCCGACCCACAGCCCCCAGTCGGCGGGGACGTGGCAGTGGGGTGGTGCGTACGGACACAACTGGTTCGTGGACCCCCAGCGGGGACTCACGGTGGTGGCGCTGACCAACACCGCGCTGGAGGGTATGTCGGGCGGGTTCCCCGGCGCCGTTCGTGATGCGGTGTACGCAGCCGACAAGGCTCCCGCGAAGAAGCCCTGAGTTGGGGGAGGACGCTCCTTCAGGCCTGTCGGCGAAACGCGCCCGGTGTCATGCCCACCCAGCGTCGGAACGCCTTGCCGAAGGAACTCTCCGTCTCGTAGCCCACGGCACGAGCCACCTCCGCCATCGCGACGTCCCGGCCGCGCATCAGCACCATGGCCCGGTGCATGCGCCACCGGCCGATGTATGCCAGCGGCGCTTCACCCACGAGCGACTTGAAGCGCTCCGCGAACACCGAGCGCGACATGCCAGCGAGCCGGGCGAGCCCCTCCAGCGTCCACGGGGCCTCGGGATTCTCATGGACGCGCTGGAGCACCGCGCCGATGCGCGGGTCGACGAGCGCTCGCAGCCAGCCGCCCTCCCCAGAGGACGACTCCAGGTGCGCGCGCAAGGCCTGCACGAAGAGGACATCCGCGAGTCGGCTCACCACCGTCTCATGGCCCGGCTGCCTGGCCTCGATTTCGGAGGCCACGAAGCGCAGCGTCGACTCCAGCCACCTCGGGGACTTGGGGTCATCCGCCCGGACGTGGAGCAGCGTCGGCAGGTGCCTTACCAACGGGCTGAGTGTCTCGCCCTCGAAGGTGAAGGAGCCCACCACCAGCGTCACCGCCTCGCCGCCCCCGCCGTAGTGCAACAGGCCTCCGCAGCGAATGGGCGTTCGCGTCGCATAGACCTCCGCGATGGGCAGCACGCGCGTGCCACGGCGGTCCTTCAAGGTGAACTTCACGTTGGCGGGGACGAAGACGAAGTCTCCGCCCGCGAGTGACAACTCCCGCTCGTCCGTGGACAGCAGGCAACTGCCGCGCATCACCGCGTAGAAGAGCGGGAGCGGAGAGCCGTCGATGCGCATGCCCCACGGGGCCGTCAGCTCGTAGCGCGCGTGCACACGGCTGCGCAGGTGCACGCCCTGGAGCACGTCCGCGAGGACATCGAGCCCGGGCTTTTCGCCGGACGGTTGGACGAGAGAAACGGACTTCTGGCGCATGTTCGTCCTTTCACCCAGGACTATAGGTCCACTCACGCGGCGGGCGAGGAAGCACGAGCCTCCCTACCCCACGGCCCGCCGTCCAGGAGACAGACCTCATGAGAGCCATTCGCCTGCACAAGTTCGGCGGACCCGAGGAGTTGCGCCTCGACGACGTGCCCACCCCCACCCCAGGAGAGGGCGAGGTGCGCATCCGCGTGCACGCCGCGGGACTCAACTTCACCGACATGGGCCAGCGGGAGGGCCGCATGCCCGGTACGCCGCCGCTGCCCTTCGTCCCGGGCCTGGAGGCCGCTGGAGTCGTGGATGCCGTGGGACCTGGCGTCCAGGGCCTCACGAAAGGAACGCGCGTCGTCGCCGTCCTCCCCAATCAAGGCGCCTTCGCGGGATATGCCATCGCGCCGACGGCGACCGTGCTCTCCCTTCCCGACGCGGTCTCCTTCGAGCAGGCGGTCTGCCTGCCCGCGCAGGCCCCCACCGCGCTGCTCGGACTGAGGGAGGGCGCGCGGCTGCGTGAGGGCGAGTCCGTCTACATCCCGTCCGCCGCGGGAGGGGTGGGGACGTTCCTCGTGCAGTTCGCGAAGCGGATGGGAGCCGCGCGTGTCATTGGTGGCGTGAGCCAGGACGCCAAGCGGGACGTCGTCCTGCGTCTGGGAGCGGACGCGGTCGTGGACACGTCCCAGCCGGACTGGCCCGCCCGGGTCCGCGAGGCCACGGGTGGACTCGGCGCGGACATCGTCTTCGTGGCGGGCGGCGGAGAGCTTCCCGGCAGGAGCCTTCAGGCCCTCGCCTTCCGGGGACGGCTGGTGCTGTTCGGCGCGGAGAGCATGTTCGACACGCAGTGGAGCCGGGAACAGATGACCGGAATGCTGGCCCAGAACCAGGCCATCATCGGCTTCGCCACCTTCACCCTTCCCTTCGAACTGAGGCAGGCGGCGCTCCGTGAAGCGCTCTCGCTCGTCGAGCGAGGTCAGCTCCAGGCGGTCATCGGACAGACCTTCCCGCTCGAAGCAGTCGCCCAGGCACATCGGGCGATGGCGGAGCGGAGCACCACCGGCAAGGTCGTCATCCGCACCGACTGAGCGTCCAGGCCCGCACCAGGGCCCGACTCAATACGGTATCACAGAAACTAGAACATCGCGACTGCCAGTGTACCTCGCACTCACTCCTGGATTAAACAGGATTTGTATTCCTGTCTGGGAGGTCTCACCTTGAACAAGAAGTTCATCAAGTGGGGGAGCTGTGTCGGCGCCCTGGTGCTGTCGGCTTGCGGCGAAGCACCGGGTGCGGCCGAGGTGTCCTCGAGGGCCTCGGCGCTGGACGATGGGCTCGTCAATGTCACCTTGAACAAGCCCACGACGGCGTCCCATACCCAATTGGACCCTCAGCATTTCCTTCCACAGTACGCGGTGGATGGAAACATCACGTCGGACGACTCGCGATGGTGCACGGGTGAGTACATCTACGCGCCGCGATATCTCGACATCGACCTGCAGGGGACGTTCGACCTGCACCGCGCGGAGGTCTACACGGGCTACCAGAGCACGAAGCCCATCGCGAACTTCGACCTGCTCTACCATGACGGGACGTCCTGGCAGCCCATCCCCGGCGCGGCCAGGACGGGTAACACCAGCGTGGCGGTCTCCACGACGTTCACCCAGGTGGTGCGCGGTCAGAAGGTCCGCTTCCTCTGCAACGAGCCCGGCACCTCGAACTGCCGCGTGAAGGAGGTCTGGGTCTTCGGTGCGCCCGCCACCCCTGGCGCCAATCAAGCGCCCGTGGCCAACGCGGGCGCGGACCGGAGCCTGGTGCTTCCCACCTCCAGCCTCACGCTCACCGGAACCGGTACGGATGCGGATGGCACCATCGCTTCCTACGCGTGGACCCAGGTCAGCGGCACCACCGCGACCGTGAGCGGTGCGAGCACCGCCACGCTGGCCGTCAGTGGGCTTTCGGCGGGGACGTTCGTCTTCCGCCTCACTGTCACGGACGACGACGGAGCGACCCACTCCGACGACGTGACTGTGACTGTCACCAACGCCCCGCCAAACCAGGCGCCCGTGGCCAACGCGGGCGCGGACCGCACCGTGGTGCTGCCCAACGCGGGCATCACCCTCACGGGCTCGGGCACGGACTCGGATGGCAACATCGCGTCCTATTCGTGGACCCAGGTGAGCGGCCCCACGGCCTCACTGAGTGGCGCGAACACCCCGTCACTCTCCGTCAGCGGGCTCGCCGTCGGCACGCTGGTCTTCCGCCTCACCGTCACCGATGACGATGGCGCGACTCACGCGGACACCGCGACGGTGACCGTCACGAACGCCAGCACCCTCACCAACGTGGCGCGACTCAAGCCGGCTGTCGCCATGCACACCAGCGGCTCGAACGTCGCGGCGCGCGCCACCGATGACAACCTCTCCACCCGCTGGGAGTCCGTCTACGCCAACAAGCCAGGCACCTATCTCGACGTCGACCTCCAGGGTGCCTACGAAATCCACAGCGCGGAGGTGCATCTGTCCTTCTCCACGGACTCCTCCGCCGCGATGACGAACTTCGACCTCCAGGCATGGGATGGTGGCTGCTGGAAGACCATTCCCGGCTCCTCCGTGCGGAACAATCCGGGGGCCACCACCCTCAAGAACGTGACCTTCACCGCACCCGTCATCGCCAGCAAGGTTCGCCTGCTCTGCCTGGACAGCGATGGGGACGAAAACGAGCCCTGCCTCGTGCGGGAACTGAAGGTCATGGGCAAGCCCGCCACCACGTCTACGGGCCCCCTTGCCTGCACCGCCGGAGAGCAGATCGCCGTGCGCGACTCGCGCTACTCGTACGCGCTGTTCCTCCCCTCTGGCTACAACGCGGACCGGAACGCTCGCTGGCCCCTCATCATTTCGCTCCCTGGGACCGGCGGCGTGATGCTCACGAATGACCACCTGTCGGTGTCCAGCAACGCGGAGGGCCTCGCCTGGAATCTGAACTCCAGCACCTATCGCGCGAGCTTCGGCGCCATCGCCGTGTCCCTCCACTACTGGAAGGCCGGCCGCAGTGGGGATGCCTACTTCACCGTGAGCACCGTCATGGCGATGCTCGAGGACCTGAAGCGGGACTACCTGGTGGACACGGACCGCGTGTACTTCACCGGCTTCAGCGGCGGCGCCAACGTCCTCTACGACTCCGCCGGCCTTCCCGTCTACATGTCGAAGGTCGCCGCCTTCGTCCCCATCGCCGTCACGAGCACGCCCACGAACGTCGCCAACATCTGCAACCTGCGCACCCTGCCCACCTGGCCCTTCCATGGGGGCTCGGACTCCCAGGGTGGAGCGGACAAGTCGACGGGCCTGAAGACGATGCTGGAGACGCAGTGCGGAGGCACCACCAGCGCGATGCTCAGCCCCACCGTCTATCCCGGCGTGGGCCACTCGAACACGCTGTGGCAGAACGCCTACGCGACGCCCGCCCTCTGGACCTGGCTCTTCCAGCAGCGCATCAGCAACCGGCAGTAACCGCTTCCGCCGGGTGGCGCCGCCCTCAGTGGCGTGCGCCGCCCGCGCGGGCGACCACGGGCCCGTCGTCCTCGTCTTGAGCGGCGAGCGTGTCCAGCGCCGCATCCACCGAGGCCATCAGCACCTCCGGCCGCACGGGCTTCTCCAGCACGAGGTTCGGCACCGTCTCGATGAAGTCCCGCGTCTCCGCCGTGTACGCCCCGCCGGAGATGAACACCATCCGCCGAGTCAGCTCCGGCGCCACCACGCCCAGCCGTCGGTAGAGCGTGGCGCCATCGACCTCCGGCATCTGCAAGTCACACAGGATGACGTCGTAGCGATGCCCCGCCGACACCAGCGCCAGGGCCTCGCTGCCTCGCGTCGTCATCACGACGTCGTGGTAGGGCTCGAGCAACAGCCGCATCGACTGCGCCAGCCGGGGCTCGTCATCCACCACCAGCACGCGCCCACGTCGGCCCGTGGAGGGCACCGCGGGCTTTCCACGCGCCACGGGCCGGGGTGGCACCTCCATCTGCACCGGCGCCGCGGGCAGCAGCACGGTGAAAACGGAGCCCTTGCCCTCCTCGCTGCGCACCTCCAGCTCGCCGCCATGCGTGCGGACAATCTGCTGACAGATGGCCAGGCCCAACCCGGTGCCTTCCCCGGTGGGTTTGGTGGTGAAGAAGGGCTCGAAGATGCGCGCCATCACCTGCGCGGAGATGCCCATGCCCGTGTCCACCACGTCCACGCGGGCCCGGCCCGATGCGTCCGTGCTGGTGCGCACGCGTACCTCGTGCAGCGTCGGATTGCCCTCGGGCACCGCCTGCATCGCGTTGACGAGCAGGTTGAGCAGCACCTGCCCCAGCCGCGCCTCGCTGCCCAGCACCTTCGGCACCGGGCCGAACTCCTCCACCAGCCGCGCGCGGTGGCGCAGCGCATGGCTGATGATTCGCACCGCCGGAGGCACCAGCGCGTTGAGGTCCACCAGCGTCCGGTCCTGGTCTCCCTGACGGCTGAACACCTGCAGGTCGCGGACGATGAGGCGGATGCGCTCGGCGCCCTCCAGCGCGCCGCGCACGCTCGACTGCGCGTCCCGCTGCCCCAGCATCCCGCCTTCCGACAGCGCGCGCGTGGCGGCTTCCAGGTTCAAAACCAGGTAGGCCAGCGGGTTGTTGATTTCGTGCCCCACTCCGGCCGCGAGCGTCCCCACCGCGGCGACACGCTCGGCCGCCACCAGTCGCGCCTGGAGTTCCTTGGTGGCGGTGATGTCCCGGTGGGTCGCCACGAAGTGCGACACGTCTCCGCCCGTGGCGCGCACCGGCGACAGCAGCACCTCCGTCGAGACGAGGCGGCCATCCTTGCGCGGCACCGTCACCTCCACGCAGAGCGACTCGCCCGCCAGCAGCGCCGCGTTCAGGCGCTGACACAGCCGGGGGTCCTGGTCCCCATACATCTTGCACGGGTCCTGCTCCACCAGTTCTTCCGGAGGCCGGCCCAGCAGCAGGCTCAGCGCCTCGTTGGCGAACACGGTCCGCAGCCTGCCGGGGCCCTCCACCTCCGCGATGAAGACCCCCTCGTGTACACCCCTCACGGTGGTGGCGAGCAGTTGGAGCTTCTCCACCGCGCGCCGTCGCTCCTCGCTCGCCGCCGCCAGCAACTGCCCCGTCACCGCGTTGACGACGACGAAGAGCTGGAGCACGAGCAGGTCCTGCGCCACGTTGCCCGAGGAGAACGGCCCCTGCCCTCGCACCGTGCCGAAGATGGCGACCGTGGAGATGGCCAGGGTCGCCGCCGCCGCGCCCCGAGGCCCGAAGCGCAACGCCGCCATCGCCGACATCGGGAAGAGCAGGAAGCTGGCCGCGTGCGCGAAGCCGGGCTGCGCGTTCCGGAAGAGGAAGACGCTCGCGCCCAGCACGGTGGTCAGCCCCGCCAGCGCCACCGCCTCGCCCAGCCGGTGCGGCCAGGTGGGGCGGCTCAGCAACAAGAGCGGCGGCGCCACGACGAGCACGCCCATCAAGTCCCCCACCCACCACACCCAGACCGCGCGGCCCAACAGCTCCCACGGCAGCGCGCCACCCAACAGCAGGCACAGCGGCCCCACCAGCGAGCTCACACCGGTACAGACCGCACCCGCGCCCACGCAGAGCACGACGACGTCACGGATGCGTGACAGGTCCGAGCCCATGCGCAGACGCCGCGTCAGCGCCGCCCCCAGCACGGTGGCCAGCGTGTTCCCCGCCGCCACCCCCAGGGCCACCGACAGCGGCACCCCCGTGGACGCGGTCGCCAGGAACGCGCCAATGAAGATGCCGGGCCACAGCAGGGGACCGCGCAGAATCAGCGCCGCCAGCGCCACCCCCGTGGGCGGCCAGACAGGGCTGACATTTCCTCCCACGGTGGACAGGGACAGGCCGAGCCGGGCGACGGCGAGATAAACGCCCGCCAGGACAAGCATCTCCAAGAGATGCCGTCCGCGAAGCGCGCGTGCGCTGGCTCGAATCAGCCCGATGATGATGACCGTCCCCCCGGTAGACCCGTCCGCCGACCCGGCGGGTTCACAAAGTGGAGTGCATGGTAGCGGGCCAGGCCCGGTATTGCACCTTCCCCCCGTCGCGCAGGGCAGGCAAGCGTCCAGGAGCCGATAGGTCGGAAGCTCCGGCGGATGCAATCACTTCGGCGGGGGTGCGTAGGGAAGAACAAGGAGGAGGTACCTAGACGATGTCGCGACCCGGAATCGCAGCCCTGCTGTCCTTTCTGATCCCCGGTGTGGGGCAGATCTACAACGGCGACATTCTGCGCGGTGTCTTCTGGCTCATCGTCACCCCGGGCTTCTGGATTGGCACCGGAGGGTGCCTGGGCTGGGTGTGCCACATCATTTCCGCCGCCACCGCGCACAACCGGGCGGAGGACAAAGAGAAATACCGCGTGACCATCGTCTAGCGACGAGGCTCGCGGGGCGCGGGGCGGCTCACAGGGGTGGTCGGCCCGCGCTTTTTTCTTCCGCTCAGCGAGAGAACAGCAGGATGAACGTGGGTATCGCGGCGACCAGCACACCCGCGATGAGCGCGAGCACCTGCTGCACGAAGAACACGTCCTCCAGCGTCTCCACCAGCGCGCCCTCCAGCCGGTCCACGGCGAGCGTCTCCAGTCCTCGCACCGCCGTCGCGGTGTCGGGCGCGGTGAGCACCGTGCGCAGGGCGACGGCGCCCAGGACACGGTAGGACTGCTCCATGAGGAAGCGCTCCAGGCGCTCCGTGCGGGAGGGCGGCCCGGTGCGCTCCTCGGGAAGCTCGCGCAGTTGCTCGGCCACGGAGTGCTCGATGGCTTGGATCAGCTCCTTGCGACCGAGCGGCCCCGTGCTTCGCAAACGCCGGGCGACATGGAGCGCGGCGGGCTTGAGCACCGCGTAGGCGTACCCCATCCAGCCGCGCTCCTGTGCCTCCTGGGCGAGCCGCGAGCCGACCCCGTTGAGCATCAGGGCGTACCCACCCGCCAGGGCCAGCGCGAACGGCGTGAGCCCCAGGCTGAGGGCTTCCAGCCAGCCAGGTGTCGGCGGCATGCCGAGCCAGCGCGGCGCCAGGACGAAGGTCCCCGCCAGGGCGAGCCCGAAGGCGCCGAAGAGGAAGAAGCCCTTCACCGCGCCCCACAGGCCCGAGCCCAGCAACGCGGGCACCACGCCCACGAGCATCCGCAATCCCGCGCGCGCCACGTCCTTCATGACGCGGCGCTGGTTCGTGGGAGGGGCCTCGGTCATTGGGTCCGGCTCGGACGACGTCGACACCGCGTCCAGCGGCTCGGCCGTGGTGCTCACCGCCAGCGTCGAATCACTGGACGGAAGCGCCGTGTCGAGCTGTCCGAAGGGACTCCGCTCCATCGACACCGCATTCACGGCGGCCTCTTCCGCGCCTGGCACTCCCGACGGTGCGGACTGCATCGTCGGAGCCTGGGAGCCCGTGTTCGTTTTCGCGGACGCGCTCACGCCACACGCTCCCGCGGCGACGTGTCCGCGTTCAGCTCCGCCAGGGCCCACCGGTCCACGTCCTCCGGCGACGGAGCCGGTGGCAGTGGCACCTTCACGTCCCGCCGCCTGCGCCACCACAGCAGGAGCGCCGCGCCTCCCAGGAGAACCGCGCCCAGCATGAGCCGAGGCAACAGCCACGCCATCGTCCCGGGACGCGGGGACTCACGCTCCGCCCACCAGGCATTCCAGCTCCCCGAGACCGCGAGCACTGCGGGAAACAGGGCTGCTGTCACCAGCGCCTTCTGCCCGGGGCCCGGAACGAGCGCCATCAGCCCGAGCCACACCGCGGCGATCCACAGCAGCATCCGGCCGAGGCGGAACTTCGACAAACTCAGCAGGACATTCGCACCGGGCGGAGGGCCCTGGGTGTTCAAGTGATGCACCTCACGGCCCCATCGTAAGGGCCGGGGGCGAGGGGTGAAAGCCACGGCCCGTGCACACGGCTCCGGGCCCGGGACGCACCGATTCCGACGCACTCCTCCGTCCAGCCGTCGACGCAGGGCTAGAACCCAGGCGCCTCAGCGCGACGTGACGGCGACGCGCTCCCATGCGGGCGGGTAGCGCGTCACCAGGCCCAGCTCATCCGTCTCCAGCTCGGCGACGAAGCTGCCGCCCCGGCTCTCGTACCGGAAGCGCGTGGGCGACAGCCGCGTGTAGCGCTGCGGCAGCGGCAACAGCGCCAGGTCCGGCATGCGCACCCATGCGGCGGTCACGTCGCTCGACTGCCCCACTTCCAACGACAGCCGACGGATGGGCAACGTGTTCGTCGAGGGCGTGAAGCCCAGGTCCACGTCCGTGCAGCCCCGAAACTGGGGGACCTCCTCGTCGCCGCGCCACCACCGCCGCTGCTCGTCCGCACGGAGGACGAGCGACTGTGACGTGCCGCCCCGGCGCAGCAGGATGCGCGCCTCCCGGGTCAGCCATCGTGAGTCGCACGCGACGGTGTACTCCGCGAGGAAGGGCGCCCCCTCCTCCGCGACCACCACGGAGCCCGCCAGCTCCCAGCCACCGTCGAGCTCACGCAGCTCGCAGTACTCGCTCCCGGGCTGGTCCTGGCGCGTCCATTGCCACGCGCGGAGACACCGCCGCTTCGAGTCCGGGTTCGCATCGCCCAGGGGAAAGGTCATGAGGAGAGCTCGCGGAAGAAGAGCGTCGGCGCCTCGCCGAAGTCGAGTGGACCCTAGGCATCGACGGCCGGGTCGTCTTGCTCATTCTTGCGCTCATTGTTCGCGAGCACACCCCGCCCGTGCTGGCCGTGTCCCCGCCGCCCGAGACACGCGGCCCCGCTCAGACGCTCGCCGAGCGAAGCGCCGTGAGCAGCTCCTGGGCCGTCGTGGCCACCGCGCGCGCACCGTGCGCATGCAACTCCTCCGCGTCCCGGAAGCCCCACGTCACGCCCACGCCGTACATGCCCGCCGCGCGCGCAGTGTCCATGTCCACGGCCGTGTCGCCCACGAAGCCGCACACGCCAGGGGCCAGCTCCAGCTCCGCCGCCATCCCCAGCACCGCCGTCGGGTCCGGCTTGCGAGGCACGCCCGGCCGCTCGCCGTACACCCGCGCGAAGGCCACACCCGGCAACAGCCGCTCCACCAGCCGCTTCACGAAGCTGTCCGACTTGTTGCTCAGCACGCCCATCACCACGCCCTCTTCCGCGAGCGTCGCCAGCAGCGCGGGGATGCCGGGGTAGGACGCCGTCCTATCGAAGAGGTGCTCGTCGTAGTACGCGCGATACGTCTCCAGCACCGGCGCGGCCAGGTCCTCGCGGCCCGCGGGCACCGCCCTGCGCGCCAGCTCCCGGACTCCCTCACCGACGAAGCGGCGATAGGCGGACTCTGGATGCGTGGGCAGGCCGTGGTGCGCCAGCGCGTGGTTCATCGCGTCGGCGATGTCCCCCAGCGAATCCACCAAGGTCCCATCAAGGTCGAAGAAGACGGCACGAAGCTGCATGAGATGAGGTCTCCGGAAAAAACAAAAACGCCCCGGCCGAAAGGGCCAGGGCGTTCAGGGCTTCGAGGCCCGTTCAGCAATCGCTCAGGGCGTGACGGCCGCGGTGGTGGCGTCGTCCGGTCCGGCGACGGTCATCACCGCGAAGTTGATGTTGTTGTAGCCGGCCGTGGCGCAGCTGAACATCACCCGCTTGATGATGGCGTACTCCACATCCTTGTGCGCCTGGATGTTGATGTCGCCCTTGAACGTGTTGGCGTCGTCGTTCGCCATCGCGTGCAGGTCCTCGAACTGCTTCTTCATGTCCCGCAGCTTCTCTTCCAGCGCGGGGATGTTGAGGTACTCGTCCTTGGAGAAGTCCTCCACGCGACCGACGATGGTGCCGGACACGCTCACCTGCTCGCCGGACACCATGACGACCGGGTGCATCTCCACTTCCTGGACGTGGACCGCCTCGGGAAGCTGGATGTCCTTGGTCATCATCAGCACCTCACCCGTCGCGGAGAAGTTCGCGATGAGGAAGAGCACGATGATGACGAACATGTCGACCAGCGGGGTGATGAGCAGGTCGGCGTAGCCGTTGCGCTTCCCGTGGACGCCGTGCCCGAACACCTTGGAGTGCTGGAGGCGCTTGCCAAACCGCTTGCCTGGAACCTTGATGGCCATGACTGAGAGTGGCTCCGTGCTCGGCTAGCCCATCGCCGCGGACACCGACACCTGGGGCAACCCAGAGCCGATGCACTCGTCGATGATGCGGACCAGGTCCTCGTAGCGGACCTTGTCTTCGGGCTGAAGGGTGATGGCTGTCTGGTCCGGAAGCTGCGCCTTCAACTCCTTGAAGCGCGCCACCAGCTTGGACAGGTCCGTCTTGCCCTTGCCGTCCTTGGTGAGGGGGATGGGGTCGAACGTGCTCTGGTCCGCCGACAGCCGAAGCTCCGACGGGGTGATGAGCAGCGTCAGTTGAACCGTCTTGGTCTCCGTCGGCGGCTGCTCCTCCTCCGTGGAGGGACCTCCCGCCTGGGAAACTTGAAGTCGGCCAATCTGAGTCCAGACCGCCGTCATGATGAGGAAGCTGATGGTCACTGCCATCAGGTCGATGAATGCGGTCAGGTTGATGGCGGTATCGAGCGGCTTCTTGCCACCCTTACCACCTTGCCCTGTGTCCATTCCGCCGGCCATGGCGTTCTCCTCCTACGGCCCCGCGCGGTGAAGCGCGGCAAGAGACTGAAAGGGGCGCGCCGTTGTCCCCACGCTATGTGGGGGACAGGACAGCGCGCCCGGGTTCCGGGTTCCCTCCAGGGAGCCCGACTCAGTCGTCGTGGTGGTCCCGAGCGGCGGGGACGTTCAGGTTCTTGAACTTGTCCTTGTTCGCCACGATGAGGTTCAGCACGGAGACGCTGGTCTCGTTGATGTCGTTCACCAGCGACTGGGTGCGGCCCATCAGCACGGAGAAGGCGATGAGGCACGGAATGGCCGTCACCAGCCCGAAGCCCGTGCAGTTCATGGCTTCGGAAATACCGTTGGCGAGAATGGTCGCCTTGTCGGCCGGGTTCACGTTCGCCACGGCCTCGAAGCAGGAGATGAGACCCGACACGGTGCCGAGCAGACCGGCGAGCATGGCCGCGTTGCCGAGCATCGCCAGGTAGCCGCTGCGGGCCTCCAGGCGGGGCGTCTCGCGCAGGGTGGCCTCGTCCAGCGCCGCCTGCACTTCGTCCTGGCCCTTGGGGACGTTCATCAGGCCGGCCTTGATGACGCTCGTCAGCGGCGTCGACTTCTGGCCCGCCACGTAGTTGATGGCCTTGTCCAGGTCACCCGCGTAGATGTGCTTCTTGAGTCCACGGAGGAAGGCTTCCTTGTTGATGGACGCCTTGCCGAAGAGAATGATCGTGCGCTCGACCATGATGGACAGGGCCACCACGAGACAAGCGGCGATGGGATACATACCCCACTGACCGGCCTCCCAGCGCCTGGCGACCTCTTCGAAGAAGCCCCGCTCGGGACCACCAGCGTTCGCGAGCACGGCCAGATTCGTCAAAAACCCCAGGTTCATCGCGTCTTGCCTCCACGGCGGCTTGGCCCGGCGCTCCGGACCTTCCAGAACCTGTCGCCCCCCCGGGCGTGCGCCCCAGATGTATGGGCGGCAGGAATGGATGTTGAAAACGGTGGTGCCGACTTTAGGAATGGCTGTCTGGGGTGTCAAGGCAGGGGCCCTGGCGTTAAGTGCTGAAATCTCACAGGAATTTTGCGCTGGAGTACCCCTTGCCAGCATGGACTCCAGGCAGCAGTACGGGCCTTTTGGGGGGCTTCCCAAGAAGGGGGCGTTGTGTCAGCGCGCGCTTCCGAGCCCAGGGAACGCATGCTAATGCCGGCGCATGGCGAGGAAGCGCATTGGCGAGCTGCTGCTGGAGCAGCGGGCGATCAGCGTCGCCCAGCTCGAGGCGGGGCTCGCGGCCCACCGGAAGTCAGGGCAGCGGTTGGGGGCGACACTCATCGCCCAGGGAGCGATCACCGAGGCGACGCTTTCGAGCGCGCTGAGTCAGGCGCTCGGGATGCCGCAGGTGGACCTGGCGGCGGTGACTCCGGAGTGGGCGGCGGTGCACATGCTGCGCCCCCGCTTCTGCGAGCAGCACGACCTGTTCCCCATCGCACTGGAGAGCGTGGGCGGGCGGCGGCAGCTCGTCGTCGCGATGAGTGATCCACTCAACGTACCGGCGGTGGAGGAGATCGAGTTCACCACCGGACTCAAGGTGAGCGTGCGCGTGGCGGCGCTGTCCGCCGTGCGGGGCGCCATCCTGCGCTACTACCACAAGGTCCCCGTGGCTCCGGCGAGTGGCACGGCCGCGAAGCCCGCGCCGTCCGCACGCGCGCGCCCCATCGCCGCGCCCGCGGTGAAGCCCGCTGCATCGGCCCCGCCGCCTGGCGAGCCTGGCGAGGACGAGGATGAGGTCATCGTCGGCGAGGAGCTGCCGCCCGGTGAGACGACCCAGCGCACCTCGCTCGCGGAGTTGATCCGCACGCGGGAGGAGCAGCGCAAGCAGAAGCGCGAGCAGGCCGCGGCGAAGCCCAAGCCCGCGTCGGGTGGCGGGGTGCTCGACGACCTGGACTACCTCTTCGGGCAGGCCCGCGAGGACCCGGACCGGGTGGAGGAGCTGGAGCGCAAGTTCTGGGCGCTGATGCGCATCATGGCGCGCAAGGGGCTGCTGTCGAACGAGGAGTTCAGCCGCGAGCTGGACGACGAGGGCGAGGACAAGGGCGGCTGAACCGCGCCGCTCGTGCCCTGGGTGCTGGCGTGACACGGCGGGCTCGGTCGTCCGCCGGCTCGCCTGGGGTATTCGGGGGCGTGGGTGTCGTGGGCTGAAACCGACTTCGGGGCTGGCGCGTAAGGGAGGGAGAACCCCCGCGCGGCGGGCGTGTCCGGAGAGGCTCCAGCCCATGTCGTCCGTCATCGTCACCTCACGCTCTTCCCGTTCCCGTTCCTGGGGCGCGCCAGGGCGCCTGCTGTTATCCATGGCCTTCGCGGTGCTCGCGGCATGCACCCAGGCGAGCGGTGCGGCCACTGGCGGCGCGGGCACGCTCGAAGCAGGGACGCGCTCCACGGCGGGGGATTCCCGCCGCTACGAGAAGCCCGCCGACGCGGAGCTGCGACGCACCCTCTCCCCGACTGCGTACGAAGTGACGCAGAAGGAGGCGACCGAGCCACCGTTCCGCAACGCGTACTGGAACCACCACGAAGAGGGGCTCTACGTCGACGTCGTCACCGGCGAGCCGTTGTTCTCCTCCAAGGACAAGTTCGACTCCGGCACGGGCTGGCCCAGCTTCACGCGTCCGATTGACGCGGCCCACGTGGTGGAGAAGCGGGACTCGAGCCTGGGCATGGCGCGCGTCGAGGTCCGCTCGAGGGCAGGGGATTCCCACCTGGGCCACCTGTTCGACGACGGTCCCCAGCCCACGGGGCAGCGCTACTGCATCAACTCCGCGTCCCTGCGCTTCGTGCCGGTGAACGACCTGGAGAAACAAGGGTACGGCGAGTGGTTGACGCTGTTCGGCCGCAAGCCGGTGAGCGCGACGCCCGCGAAGGTCGACCTGAACAAGGCGCTCGCCGCGTCGGGGGTGACGGAGACGGCGCTGCTGGCGGGAGGTTGTTTCTGGGGGATGGAGGACCTGCTCCGCAAGATTCCGGGCGTGCTCCAGACAGACGTCGGCTACACGGGCGGCGGCCTGGAGAAGCCGACGTATCAAGACGTGAGCTCGGGACGGACGGGACACGCGGAGTCGGTGCGCGTCGTGTTCGACCCGAAGGTGTTGAGCTTCGCCACGCTGCTGGAGGACTGGTTCTTCCGCATGCACGACCCGACGACGCTCAACCGCCAGGGCAACGACGTGGGCACGCAGTATCGCTCGGCCATCTTCGTGCTGTCCGACGAGCAGCGCCGCGTCGCCGAGGAAGTGAAGACCCGCGTCAACGCCTCCGGGAAATGGAAGCGCCCTGTCGTCACCCAGGTGGTTCAAGCAGGCGAGTTCACGCCCGCCGAGAGCTACCACCAGGACTACCTCGTGAAGAATCCAGGCGGATACACCTGCCATTACATGAGGGACTGAGAAACAGGGGCCCCGGCCGAGTGATACAAGTCTCGTATCCCGGGGAAAGCGCGTGGAGGGGCCCGGCTCGCGACACCGAGTCGGGGCGACAGGCGTGTCTCCGAGGCACTCCACGCACGGGGTGATGCTGACTCAAGGCAGGTGATGTGGGAGTGCGGCTATGCTGCGCGGATGATCTGCCCAGTCTGCGCGCGGTTCCGCGACAAGGCATCGGGGGGCGAGTGTCCGGAGTGTGGAGCCACCCTCCAGCCCGTCACCGAGCCGCACTTCGATGCACTCGTCAAGAAGGCCCTCTGGCGACGCATCCAGGACTGGCGTAGCGACGCACTCCTCGATGAGTCGACGGCGCTCCGACTGGAGCAGTCGCTCGACGCGATGGCGACGCCCTTCGATGCCCCCTCTTCCGCAGCCGTTGTCGCCGTGGACGTGCAGGCCGTCGGACACGACACCGTCGTGGCGGAGGCGCAACCACTGGACTCCGCCGCGCGCGTAGAGGCCTGGGCGGATGGCGTCGCGGCATCGGCGCAACGCGCGGGAGGCTGGAGCTTCTTCGGCTGGGGCGCGGCGCTCGCGCGCTCGTTGGATGAGGCCGCGAAGGAGGAGCGAGCGCAGGCGGCGCGGGGGCCGCGAGGAGACAGGGACGCGAGCGAGGACGACCTCGGCTCGGCGCTGGGCTCCGGACAGTCCCTCTTCGCCCGGGACGCCTCGGGTGCGCTCGGTGGCGGACTGGAAGCCGTCGTCGCGCTCGACGCGCAATCGGAGAACACGCCCCGGCTGAACGATTTCATCTGGTGGTTCCTCGGCGCGGTGCTGGTGCTCGGCGGCTCGCTCATGGGCGTCCGCGAGGCGTGGCGGGCGCTGGGTGGCGTGCCTCGACAGCTCCTGGTGACGGGTGCGTTGTGGGGTTACCACGCGGGCTTCATCGGGCTCGGCGTGTTCCTGTCGCGGCGCTCGATGCCCGTGGGCCGCGTCCTGTCGGGCATCGGACTGGCGCTGCTCCCCGTGGCGTTCATCGCGCTGTCCTCGCTGGTGGCGCTGTCGCCCCTTCTGGGCCTTCCCGTCGCGCTCGGGGTCGCCGCGCTGGGGATGGTGCCGTTGAGGTCCGCGGGGAGGCTGTTGCATGGCACGTCCGCGACCGCGCTCGCGGTGGCCCTGTTCCCGTCGCTGCTCGCGGGCCTGCCGCTGATGGGACTCGACGAGGCACCGTGGCTGCGTGTGCTCTGCGCCTCCGCGGGCGTGGTGGCGCTCGGGGCCACGGTGTGGCGTTCGCGAAAGGAGACGTCCGCGAACACGCTGCTCGTCAGCGCGAGCGCGGCGCTCTATGGCGCGCTCTGGCTCGCGGTGTTCGCCGTGTCGAGCGGCCCCTCGGGGTTCGATGACCTGCAACCGGGCGGCGCGCTGTTCGCGGGGATGACGCTCTGGGCACAGGCCATCGCCACGGTCATCGCGGTGGCGGCGACCACGCACTTCGCGCGAGAGGCCCTGCCCCGTGCGAGCGCCGTGCTGGAGACCGTGGCGCACGCGGTGCTGGCCGCGGGCGCGCTTGCGGGAGCCATCACCGCGTTCTCCGTGGGGACCGGTGAAGACCTCCAGGTCGATGGCGCGTCGGCGCTCGCGCCGGTACTCGCCGCCGGGGTCTTCTTCCTGCTGGAGTCGCGGCGTCGGGCCCTGGTGCATCCCGGGGTCATGGCCACGCTCCTCGCGGGAGCACTGCTCGCGCGGACCCTGGCTCCGGGAGAGCCGGGCTGGTGGGTGTTCGGAGGCGCTGCGGCGGCTTCGGCGCTGATGCTCTCGGCGCGACGAAGCCAGTCCTCGATGCTGAGCATCCGGCTGCTGACGTGGAGCATCGTCAGCACGCTGGTGTCGCTGCCGCTCGTGTCCTGGATGGAGGGCGAGGGCGAAAGCTCACCGTGGCCCCGAGTCTTCACGGGCCTGGTCATCGCCGTGGCCGCGCACCTGGCGGGAGGTTGGCGCTGGCGGGGGCTGCACTACCTGGGCGGAGCCGCCGCGCTGTTCGGCGCACTGGCCTTCGTCGATGGAACCTCGTGGCTCTCGGGTGACTGGAGTCGCCTCGCGGTCTTCGCGCTCGTGAGCGCGCTGTACGGTGTCGCGGGGCTCTTGCAGTACGCGTGGGCCCAGCCGTCGTCGCCCCATGATGCGCTGTTGCCACTGGACGACGTGTCGCTGGTGATGGCCTCGGCGGGAGTGTTCCTCGCCATCGGCGTCGCGCCCGTGCCGCCGGACCTGCTGATGTCCGTCGCCGCGTTGCCGGGTGGGGTGCTCATCGCGCTTCCCACGGCGCTGGTCTCGCTGGAGTTGTTGCTGAGAGCGCGCCGTGACGGCACCCGCATCGTGAGCATCATCGCGGCCACGGGCGTGGCGCTCGTCGTGTCCCAGGTGCTGGGCACCGTCTTCGACTTCGCATCGGCGCGTTCCGCGCTGGGCTCGGCGGCCGTGGCATTCGGCTTCGCGCTCTTCGCGACGCTGCGCCCGCGTCCTCCCGTCGTCGACCCGGCGGCGGCTCCTGGCGCGCTTCGCGACTTCTGGGGTCGGGGGGTGTTCGCCCTCGTCCGGTTGCCGCTCGGTGCTCGCGGGCTTTCGCTCTACACGGATGGCTTCGCCACGGCCGCGCTGGTGCAGGCCATCATCGCGACCGTCACCCTGGTCCAGTGGCTCCCCTTCCCCGCCGATGCCGAGCGCGGCACGTGCCTGCTCGCGGGCGGACTGCTCATCCTGACCGCGCTCCTGGCGTTCGGGTCGCGCGGCTTCAAGGACTGGGAGTTGCGAGGCTCGGTGGTGACGCTCGCGGCGATGGGCGGGTTCATCGCGCTGACGGCCATCATCAATCGCGCGGGCCATCCCTTGCCACCGGATGTCGTGGCGCGGCGGCTTCCGCTCATCGGCATCGCGGTCTGGGGCATCGCACTGGCGACGAGGCGCTTCGGCCCGTGGCTGGCGAAGCGGCTGGAGCGACCCTCGCACGGCCCGCTGTACCACGCGGTGCCCCACGTGGGCGTGGCGGCGCTGGCGCTCGTGCTCTTGAAGGGCGCGGTCCTGGTCGGCCTGCCGTCCGCGTCACACGCGCTGGGAATCACGCCTCCGCTGCTGGTGCTCGGCGCGACGGTGCTGGTGCTGCTGCTCGCGACCTCGTTCCGCGCGGTGTTGCTCGCGAACCTGGGGTTGTACCTGGGGCTGGCTGGTGCCGCGCTCTGGGCCGCGAGACAGTCGCTGCTCGGGCCTTCGCTCGTCGCGCTGGCGCCGCCCGATGGCGAGTGGGTGCGCGTGGGCGCCGAGGGCTATCACTGGCTCACGGAAGCGGCGTGGCTCGCGCCCGGCGACAGCGTATTCCTCCTGTGGCAGCGAGCCTTCGCGGGCATCGCCGCCGCGGGGCTCGTCTATGCCGTGGCGTCGCTCAGGGGTCTTCCCGAGCAGTTCCGACACCTGCTGCATCGTCGCTCCGTCACGGCGGTGTGGCTGGTGGGGCTCGCGGCGCTCTTCCAGCCCGGGCTCACCGCGGCGGGCCTCGTCTGCGCGACGGGGGTGGTGTTGTTCGTCGGTGGAGCCCGAGCGCAGGGGCGCGGTGTGCTGGGCGCAAGCATCCTCCTCTTGGTGCATGCGTTGGCGCACCGGGTGGATATCTTCGAGGTATGGCCGGGCCCCGTGCTCGCGCTGGTGGGACTCGCGGTGGTGACAGTGGGCCCGTGGATTGCGCACAAGCGCGGCCTGTCCGAGGGCGCGACGCGCGTCCGCATCCAGCAGGCGATGGCCGTCTATCTCATCGCCGCGACGGTGTACGCGCTGGCGGTGAACGGCACCACGTCGTCGACGCTCGCGGCGCTCAACCTGCTCGGGGAGATGTTCATCGGACTGGGTGGCTCGTGGATGGTGTCGCCGGCCTTCCCGGTGACGCTGTGGCTCATCGCGGCCTCCCTGCTGGTGGCGGCGTTCCGATGGAAGGGCGCGTTCGCATCGCTCGTGGCATCAGCCGGCACCTGGGTGGCGGGCAGCGCGGTGCTGGCTTCGTTCATGGCCGGGTTCACGATTCGCGCGAGCCTCAGCGGCCCCTGGCTGCGCTATGGGGACCTCTTCATCGTCCACGGCGCGGTGCTGGCCCTGGCGTCCGCGGGGGCCGTGGTGGCCCTGCAGACCGCGCAGCGGTGGACACGAGCGCGCCGGGCGGACGTCGCGGTGGGGATGACGTGGGGGCGGGACGCGTGGCTCGTGGCGACGGGGGTGATGCTCGCCGCGCTGGCGGTAAGCGGCAATGCGCCCCAGGAGTCGCTGACGACGGCCATCGCGGCCATCGGGCTGGCGGTGCTGGTGGCGCTGCACTGCGCCTGGGTGGAGCACACCGGGCGGCACGTGTACTTCGTGCAGCTCGCGGTGGTGGGCGTCTACGCGCTCGTGCGCAGCCTGTATGCGCCGGGCCTGCGGGCCGAGCATGACGCCCTCTTCGCGCTGGCGCTGGGCTTCACGCTCGTCGGAGTGACGGTGATGGCGCGACGGGCGGGAGTGCGCCCGGTGGAGGCGGCGACCCGTCGCTTCGCGGCGCTATTGCCCATTGGAATGGCGTTCGTGCTGCCGGGCGAGGCGACGCAGGAGGCGGCGTTGCTCGCGGGTGGCTCGGGGCTCCTGTACGCGGCGCTGGGGGCGGTGGAGCGCAGCCGGATGTTCGGCGCCTTCGCGGCGGCGGCGTGCAACCTGGCGCTGCTCATCGCCGCGCTGGCCTTCGGACTGGAGGGGCTGGAAATCTATCTGGCGCCGCTGGGCTTGTTGCTGCTGATGCTGGGACAGCTCTTCACGGGGAGCCTGCCGCACGCGGCGCGCAACACGGTGCGGATTCTGGGGGGCCTGCTGCTGTACGTGCCCGCGGCGGCGAAGCTGGCGATGCGGGTGGGCGAGTCACCGGACGGCACGTATGCGCTCATCTTCGGCGGCGTCTGCCTGCTGGGCGTCGCGGTGGGGATGGCGTTGCAGATTCGCGCGTACCTCGCGCTGGGCACGCTGTTCCTCACGCTGGACGTGGTGGCCAACCTGCTCGACGCGGGCCTGAGGGACCACCGCATCGGCTTCCTGGTGATGACGCTCACCGGCCTCACCGTCATCGGCGGGCGCGTCCTGACGACCCTGAAGCGCCAGGAATGGGACCTGCTCATGCGAAGGGTGCGCGTGCAGCTCCGGGGATGGGACTGACCGGACGCCTCGCCGCTGTCAGTCCACCGACAGCGGCAGTCGCACGGAGAAGGTGGTGCCCGCGCCCACGGTGCTCGTAACCGTGAGCCGGCCGCCGTGGTTCTCCACGATGCCCTGGCAGATGGAGAGCCCCAGGCCCGTGCCCTTGCCCTCCGGCTTCGTGGTGAAGAAGGGCTCGAAGATGCGCTGGAGGTGCTTGGGGTCGATTCCCGTCCCCGAGTCCCTCACCGACACCACCGCCTCCTGACCCTCGCGCCGCGTCGTCAGGAACACCGCGCCGCCCGGCTGCATCGCATGGCACGCGTTGGTGATGAGGTTGACGAACACCTGCACCAGGTTGGCGCGCACGGCCGACAGCGGCGGTAGCTCCGTGTACTCCCGGTGCACGCTGACGCGCGCCTGCGCCACCACGTGCTCACAGAAGCCCACCGCCATGTCCACCACGGCGTTGAGCTGTACCCGCTCCGGCCTGTCCTGCGCCGGCCGCGCGTAGCTGACCAAATCCCTGGTGAAGCGAAGGATGCGGTGGCTGCTCTCCAGAATCTTCCGCAGCTTCTCCTGGTCCGCGGGATTCGCCCCCGGCGTCGTCCGCGAGCGCTGGAGCAGCGCGTCCGCGTACGTGGCCACCGCCGTCATCGGGTTGTTGATTTCATGCACCACGCTGGCCGCGAGCTGACCGATGGACGCGAGCTTCTCCGCGTGGATGATGCGCTTCTCCAGCTCCTTCACCACCGTGATGTCCTGGCCGATGGCGATGACGCCGTCCACCTCGCCATGGTGCGCAAGCCTCGAGGACGTGGCGAACGACACCCGCACCTCGTTGCCGTCGCGCGACAACAGCCGCGTCTCGAAGCTGTTCACCGACTCACCGCGAAGCGCGGCGGCGATGACCTGGGACAGCCGCAGGTGCTCGTTCTCCGGCACCAGCCAGAAGAGGTCCTTGCCCAGCACGTCTTCCTTCCGGAAGCCCGTCAGCGCGCTGAGCGCCTGGTTGAACACCACCACCTGCTGCTCCCGGTTGGCGACGAGGATGAGCGCGTTCGCCTTCTCCAGCAGGTCCTCCAGGTACTTGCGCACGAACGTCAGCTCGTCGATGAGCTTCGCGTTCTTCACCGCCACCGCCACCTGGCTGGCGAGCTGGAGCAACACGCGCTCGTCGTGCTGGATGTCCGCGTCCAGCCCCTCCGGATACTCCATGTTGATGGCGCCGAAGAGCTGCCCGCTCGCCACCAGCGGCGCGCTCACGCCGTGCGTGCTGCCCAGGAACAGGAGCGGCACCTCGCTCAGCACCGTCACGCGGCCCGTCGTCGGCAGCGTCGAGCGTCCCAGGTTCAGCTTCTCCACCGCGCGCTGCAACAGCACCAGCGGCTCGTGCGCGCCTTCCTTCATCCGGCCTTCCGCGTAGAGCGACGTCAGCCCGCCGGTGCGCGAGTCGGTGATGCGGATGCAGAACGAGCGCCCGGGGAACAGCTCCTTCACCCCGCGCGCCACCGCCGCCACCAGCTCCTCCTCGCCGCCGACCTCCGCCACGCTGCGGCCCAAATCCAGCAGCACGCCTTCGGTGCGCGCCTGCTCCAGCAGCGCCCGCTCCGCCATCACCAGCCGGCTGCGCGCCAGCTCCGGGTCGTTCCGGGCCCGCACAGCCACCACGTCACCCCGGCGCGACATCGTCAGCACTGCGCCCGGCTTGCCCGCGAGCGGCAGCTCCATGTCGCAGCTGGAGCCATCCACGGGCACGGCCGCCACCGCCAACGCGCGCGCGACATCCTCCACCGTCGCCTGGTGGTCCGCGCAGAAGCGATGGAAGGCCTCGTTGACCGCCACCAGCCGCAGCATCGGGTCACACAGGGCCGCGGGGGCGTCGAGCGCCTCGAAGAAGGCCTGGAACGACTCGGGGCCCGGGCCGCCGGGGATTCGCACGGCGCGGGTGTCAGTCTTCATGGGAGGTCGCCTTGTCCAGGTCGAGAATCTGCTGCTCCCCCATGTACGCCTTCGTCTCGTAGCGGGTGATCTTCCCAATCTTCCGGACGATCTCCGCCATGCGCTCCGCCTCGCGGTAGATGATGTCCACCGGCTTCCAGGCGAAGTCCTCTTCCTTCAACTTGCGCTTGAGCAGCTCCGCGTAGCCCATCACCGACGTGAGGGGCTGGTTGAGCTCGTGCGCCGCGGTGCCGGCGAGCGCGACGATGACGGCGCTCTTCTCGCTCTCCTCCAGCCGGGTCTCCGCGTCCGACAGCTTGCGCTCCAGCTTCATCCGGTCGCGCATGTCCGTGAAGATGCCGACGCTGAAGACCTCGCGCCCGCCCTCGTACACGAGCGACGCCGTCATGTTGACCGGCACCCGCTCTCCGGCGCGGTTCACCAGCTCCTCGCGCGTGAGCGACATACGGCCCTTGCCACCGTGCTCCGGCCCTCGGAGCGTGGACATGATTCGCCGCGCGACGCCCTGGGGATAGAGCTGCTCCACGGTGACGCCCGCCATCGCCTCCTGCGCGGTGTAGCCCACCAGTGCCTCCGCGCCCTTGTTGAAGAGGATGATGCGCCCCTTCAGGTCGGCGGCGATGATGGCGTCCACCGACGAGTCGATGAGCCGCTCCAGGAAGTCCTTCGTCTGGCGCAGCTCGTCCTCCAGCCGCCGCGCGTCGGTGACGTCGCGGAACGACAGGATGGTGGCCGCGTCCTCGTCACGCAGCGGAGCGGCCGACATGGACAGCGTCAGCCGACGCCCCGTCGCCGTGCGCACCTCCACGTCCACGCCCGAGCGCGCCTCGCCTCGCGACGCCGCCGTCACCAGCTCCATCAGCACGCCGTCATCCACCGGCTGCGTCACCTGATGCAGATGCCGCCCCCGAGCCTCGGGCGCCGGCAGGTCCAGCATCGCCGCGCCGGAAGGATTCAGGGACAGCACGCTCGCCTTGTCGTCGAGGATGGCCACGCCCTCGCTGACGTGCGCGAAGAAGAGCTGGTAGGGCTTGAAGGAGGCCGCCTGCTCCTCGGCGGCCAGACGCGCCGTCTTCTCCGCCTCCGTCTGCCCCCTCACCGACTGGAGCACCGAGGCGTTGCGCAGCGCCACCGCCGTGGCATGCGCCACCGTGGTGAGGAAGTCGATTTCCCGCGAGGTGAACGTGCGCCGACGCCCCGCCGCGCGCAGCAGCAGCACGCCTCGCACCTGCCCCCGGATGGGCAGGGGCAGCGCGGCGATGGCGTGGATGCCGCGCGCCGCCACGGCCCTGCGCTCCACGTCGCCCAGCAGCGGATGCGTGGGCGCCTCCTCCATCACCACCGGACGACCCGTGCGCATGACTTCGCGAATCTCCGGGTAGCGCGACAGCTCGATGCGCAGGTCCTTGAGCGTCGGGTCATCGCTGGCCGCGACGATGACGCCCTCGTCCGCGTTGCGACCGAGCATCACCAGCGTGGCGCGCGCGATGTCCAGCTTCTCCGCCAGCCGGCGCGTGACACCATGCAGCAGCGCCTCCACGTCGGACGTCTCCGCGTAGTCCGCCGTCAGCTCCAGGAGGAGCGCCAGGTCTTCCTGACCGCGCTCCTGTCCCTCGCGCTCCAGGTGACGCCCGGCGGCGCGGTGGAGCCGGAAGACCAGCTCGTGCGGCGACACCGGGATGGTGAGCACGTCCGCGGGCCTCAGGGGCTCCGCGGCGGAGAAGCCCTGCTCGGTCGGTTCCACCAGCGCCACCAGCGTGATGTGCGAGGCGCGAGGTGAGTCGAGCAGGGTGCGAAGCGCGGGGCCACTGTCTGGCGAGGTGAGGTCCACCAGCGCCAGCGCGGCCCCCTCCACGCCATCCACCACGCGGAGACCCGCACGCGCGGCAGCGGCCGCGAGCAGCTCACGTGCGGGTGAGGCCGGAGGCACCAGGGTGATGCCGAGAGCGAATTCCAGCGAAGACGGCACGTGGAGGGTCGGGGCGGAAGGGGGGAGCGGAGCCCACTCTACACGCCCCGCCGCCTCAGGGGCAGTCCGACTCGAATGCCCCCAGGTCCGGGGCTGTGCCGCAGAAGGTCAGTCCCAACCCCAGGCCCGCGTTGCGACCCGCGGAGCCCGACCCCAGCCGGAAGTCCCCGGTGTCGATGTTGACGAACCCCGGCGACTTCTCCAACGAGCGTTTGTCCAGCCCGCTGCGAGAGCGCCACTCCGTGAGGTTCACGCTCTCTCCATTCAGCAAGAAGGAGATGGAACCGGAGGAGCGGAACAAGAGGTTGCCATCCATCACCGTGCCGGAGCGAGCAGCCCCCGCGCGCGCGGAGACGCCACAGCCGGCGAAGACGTTGTTGCGCACGTCCAGACTGGCGCTCGGCCCCGTGTCGCCGTGGCCGAAGGTGAGACAGGGCCCGGGCATGTTCCACACCGTGTTGTGCTGCACCTTCACGTCGGTGGACGTGTCCACGCGGATGCCACCGCCGTCCTCGCTCCCACCCAGGCCATCCCGGATGAGGTTGCGACGGATGATGATGCGGGTGGGCGGCCCGTTCACCCGGTTGCCACCGATGTTGATGGCCCGGCCGTTTCCATAGAAGACGTTGTCCTCCAGGGTGACATCCGACGCGGACAGGTGGACGACGACCCCCTCGCCTCGCGACGTGGACGTGGCCTTGTGGCCCCAGATGATGTTGCCGCGCAGGGTGACGTGCGTGCAGGTCTTCACGTCCACGCCGTTCTCCCGGTTCTCGTGCAGCTCGTTGTCCTCCACGAGCAGATTGTCGAAGGGCGTGCCGGACACGGTAGCGCCGGCCTCCGGGCCGATGCATTGCACCGCGTCGCCGGAGTTGTGATGGATGTCATTGCCGCGCACCACCACGTTCTTCGACGTGGTTTGCACGATGATGCCGTGGCTGTCGCTGCCGCCCCGGCTGAAGTTCGAAATCGTGTTGCCCTCGATGAGGATGTCGTGGGCCTTCTCCGACACGTTGAGCCCCGCGCCCGCCGTGCCATTCTTCGCCACGCAGTCGCGCAGCACGCCGTGGTGCGCGGCGGTGCCTCGCCACAGCACCGCGAAGGCAGCGGAGCCCGCGGCATCCAGCGTGAGCCCCTCGACGCGCCAGTACGCGCCGCGCACGTCCACCAGCGCGGACTCGCCGCCAGGCTTCACCACGGGCGCGCTGCCCGGCGCGGCCTTCACCGTGAGCGGCTTCGCCTCCGTGCCACCGCGCTCCTCCAGCTTGAGGCGCTCCGCGTAGGTGCCCGTCTTCAGATAGATGGCCTCGCCCGGCGCGATGAGCGTCAGCGCCCGCGTCACCGTGCGCAGCGGGGCGCTCTCCGTGCCGGAGGCGCTGTCACTGCCCGACGGCGCCACCCAGAGGATGCGCGTGTAGGTCGGCTTCGGCGGCTCCGGAACGGGCTCGGGCTCGGGCTCCGGCTCGGGTTCCGGAGTGGGGGTGGGCTCCGGCTCGGGCGTCGGCGTGGGCTCCGAGGGCTGCTCGGATTCATCCGGCTCCGTCGGTGTCGGCGCGGGAGTCGTGGGGGATGGCGCGGGCGGGTTGCCCGTCGAGGGCGCCTCATCGGTGGACGGACGTGAGCCCGTGGTCTGGGTCAGCTCGCTCTTTCCATTGCAGGCAAGCAGGGCAAGCAAGGCAGCGGAGCAGTAGGCCGTCAGCAGCGGTGAGCGTTGGCGCATCCTGTCAGACTCCATGTGTGGGTCGCGGCGTATGGGGCGCTCGCGAGGACGGCCGCCAATCGGGGCGCGCGTCCTGTTCATTCCCCGACCCGATGGCAACCCAGACTCGCCAGGCCGCAGGGCAAGAAGGCAGGAAATGGGATTTCGGGCGGTTACGTTGAGCGCGAAGAAGTCAGGCTGATGTGCGCGGGCCCGAACATTCGTGCTGCTGCCTGTGCAGGTGTGCGGATGAAGGCGGTTTCATTCCCGACGCGGGTGGGCGGGACTTCACTCGGAGAGAAGGTCGCTCCGAGCGGGAGCATGCGGACGGGGGCGCGCCGAGAAGGCGTCTCCGACGAGCTGTGGACTGTCGGGTCGGCTCTGGGGGCACCGCGCGGCGAGGGCCTTTCCCCGTGCGCGGGCCGGGGCCTCGTGCCATTTAGCGCGCGAGGCATCGCATCCAAAGGGAACGCCATGAACGTGCTGGTTACGGGAGCCACAGCCGGGTTCGGCCTGGCCATCGCGCGCCGCTTCATCCAGGAGGGTGCGCGGGTCATCGCCACCGGGCGGAGGACGGAGCTGCTGGAGAAGCTGCGCGCGGAGTTGGGTGAGCGGCTGCTGCCGGTGACGCTCGACGTGACGGAGCGCGAGGCGATGGCGCGGGTGCTCGGCGCGCTGCCGGCGGACTTCGCCGAGGTGGACGTGCTGGTCAACAACGCGGGGCTGGCGCTGGGGTTGGAAGCGGCGCAGTCGGCGCACCTCGACGACTGGGAGGTGATGGTCGACACGAACGTGAAGGGGCTCATGTACTGCACGCACGCGGTGCTGCCCGGCATGGTGGCGCGCAACCGGGGCCACATCATCAACATGGGCTCGGTGGCGGCGGACTATCCGTACCCGGGTGGCAACGTGTACGGCGCGACGAAGGCTTTCGTGCAGCAGTTCAGCCTCAACCTGCGCGCGGACCTGCTGGGCACGGCCGTGCGCGTGACGGACATCGAGCCAGGGCTCGTGGGCGGCACGGAGTTCTCCAACATCCGGTTCAAGGGCGACGCCGCTCGGGCCGCGGCCCCCTACGCCAACACGCAGCCGCTGACGCCCGAGGACATCGCGGACGCGGTGCACTGGGTGGTGTCGCGTCCAGCGCACGTGAACATCAACGTCATGTCACTGATGCCGGTGGCCCAGGCCTTCGGGCCGCTCGCGGTGAAGCGACAGGGCTGAGCGAGCCACACGGTGGGCACCCGACGGGGTGCCCGCCCGCTCCACTGCCTGGTGGCGTCACACCCCGACCCACCGCAACTCCAAGGAGGGAGAAGCCTCGCGCCCCTCGCCGGAGTCCCGGCGGGCCGATGTTCGCGAGGCAGGGGGAAGCGCGATGAAGCGCTACGGCACGACCTGGTCCATCATCCTCGCGGTCTTCGGCGTGTATGGGCTGGTGATGTTCGGGGTGTCCTTCGCGGGCCTGACGGGAGAGACGCCCATGGTGCTCTCCTCGGTGCTGGGCCTGCTCGTCTGGGCCGCCTTCGTCGCCTTGGTCATCCACGCGCTGCGCTTCACGCTGCCGGTGGCCAAGGGGAACGACGACAAGGTCGACGAGAGCCTGCGCTGGACGTCCCGGACCTTGCTGGCGGCGGCCATCGCATCGCTCTTCACCGCCGTCGCGCTCGCGCCGGGAGCGTTCGCCGCGTGTGGCCCCACGTTCCTGGCGAACCTCTACCACTGGGGCGGGATTGTCGGCAGCATCGCCGCCTTCGCCTTCTGGTTCGCCTTCCCGCACATCGCGCGCGGCATGCTCGAGGAGCGCGCGGCGAAGGTGGAGCTGCACCGGGTGCGCAACATCGTGCTCACGGGCGCCGTCGTCTACGGCCTCATCGGAGTGTTCTGGCTCGGCGCGTGGCTGGTGCTGCGCGGCTCCATCGACTCCGGCGAGTACCCCAGCGCGGCGAGCTCGCCCTACCGGCTGCCCTACCCCGAGGGAGACCGCTCCTGGGTCATCCAGGGCAACAACTCCCACCTGAACCACAACGACGACGAGGAATACGCCTGGGACTTCCGTCGACAGTGCGGCACCCCGGTGCTGGCGGCGCGCGCGGGCACGGTGTCGCGCGTGGTGGACACGAACAGCGGCAACGGCGGCGACAAGCCGAACAACCGCATCGAGGTCGAACACGGCGACGGCACGGTGGGCCGCTACTTCCACATCTCGAAGGGCACCGCGAAGGTGGGCGTGGGCGACACCGTGAGCCAGGGACAGCAGCTCGCGGAGGTGGGCAACGTGGGCAACAGCCTCACCGGCCACATCCACTTCGATGTGGAGAAGGGCGGCGACAGCATCCCCGTCACCTTCAACAACGTGGACGAGGACAAGGGCATCCCCCGGACCTTCGAGGGCTACGCCTCCACGAAGTAGCGGGCACCGCGTGACGCGGTGCTTCCCCGCCCGCTTCAAACATGAACCACCATTCACTTTTTGGACAGGGTCCCCTGCGTCCCCGGCACGGCTTGGGTTAACGTCGCGGGCATGAGCGACTCGGACCGCCCGCCTCCACCCAGGGGACTCCTCGCCCGGGGATTGAAGCTCCTGGGCCACCTCACCCATCCGGAGACTCGAACGGGCCAGGTGTTCACCCGCGCCGAGCAGCGCCTCACCCGCGTCCTCACCCGCGTCTCCGAGAGCCCCACCTACCTGCGCGCCAGCGGCACCGTGCTGCGCCAGGGCCTCAACGCCCGCATCCGCCGCAACAGCTTCGTGGAGAGCGCGCTGCACACGCTGCGCCTGCCCACGACGTCCGAGGTGGAGAGCCTCCGCGACCAGCTGCGCCGCGTGAATGACCAGGTCGAGGCGCTCGGCTCCCAGCTCGAGGTGGTGGTGGACCTGCTCCATCGCCAGGAGTCCGACAGCCCTCCCACCAAGCCCGGCGCCTGAACATGACCGCGTCCACCCAGCGGCTGCGCTCCTTCGTCACCGGCCAGTTCGAGCTCACGCGCGCTGTCGCTCACGCGCTCAAGGCCCGTCCCTTCAATCCCTACCCGTACCTCAAGCCCTTCATCGAGCGGGCCTCCGGTGTGCGCGAGCCGCCCATCAGCGCCACGCCCCACACCGTCGTGTACACGCGGGGCAGCATGCGGCTGTTGCGCTACGCGGCGCCCCGTCGGCGCCACCGCACGCCCATCCTGTTCGTCTACTCGCTCATCAATCGCTGGTACATCCTCGACTTCCTGCCGGGCCGCAGCCTCATCGAGCACCTCACCCAGGAGGGCTTCGACGTGTACGCCATCGACTGGGGCGTGCCGGGCCAGGACGAGGAGCGCCTCACCTGGTCGGACCTGCTCGGCGGACTCATCCAGACGGCGGTGCGCTGGACGCTGCGGGTCAGCAAGAGCCGGGACCTCACGCTCTACGGCTACTGCATGGGCGGCACGCTCGCGCTGGCCTACACGTCGCTGCATCCCGAGGGCGTTCGCAACCTCGTCGCGCAGGCCACGCCCGTGGACTTCAGCAAGGGCGGTGTCTACACGCTGTGGACCGCCGCCAACCACTTCGACGTGGACTCGCTCGTGGATGCCTACGGCAACGTTCCCACGCCCGTACTGGAGAGTGGCTTCCTCATGGTGGCGCCCGTGCAGCGCCTCACGCGCTGGCTGGAGGTGTGCCGCCGCATCGACGACCCGGACTTCGTGAGCACGTTCCTCGCCATGGAGCGCTGGGGCTCGGACCCCGTGCCCTTCCCCGGTGAGGTGTATCGCCAGTACATCAAGGACTGCTACCAGCAGAACCTCTTCCACCAGGGACGCATGAAGGTGGGCGGAGAGGCCGTGGACCTGGGCCGCATCCAGGCCTCCGTGCTCAACGTCATCGCCGAGCATGACACCATCGCCTTTCCCGCCATGAGCGAGCCGCTCGTCGACCTGGTGGGCACGAAGGACGCCCAGACGCGGCGCTATCCGGTGGGCCACATCGGGCTGTCCGCCTCCAGCAAGGGCCCCACCCACGTCTGGCCCTCCATCTCCGAGTGGATTGCCACGCGCTCACAAGCGATGGAGCCCTGATGCACTCCGTCTCGGAAACCACCTCGGGCTCCGGCGTGCAGGTCCGTGAGGGCGTGCTTCGGCTGAAGGATGGACGGCGGCTCGCGTACGTGGAGTCGGGAGACCTGGACGGAGTCCCGGTGTTCTTCGTCCACGGCAACCCGGGCTCGCGCTACATGCGGCATCCGGATGACCGGCTCACCCATGGCCTCGGCGTGCGCCTCATCACCCCGGACCGGCCCGGCTATGGGCTGTCCGACTACCAGTCCGACCGCACGCTGTTGGACTTCCCGGACGACCTGGAGCAGCTCGCCAACGCCCTCAAGATAGGCCGCTTCTCCCTCTTCGGTGTGTCCGCGGGAGGCCCCTATGTCGCCGCCTCCGTGTGGCGACTGGGCGAACGAATCATCCGCTCCGCCATCGTCTCCGGCGCCTCGCCGCTGAAGCGGCCCGGTGGCATGGAGGGCGTCAACCGCGACTACCGCAACGCCTACGCCATGGCCGCGTGGCCGGAGTGGCTGCTGCATCCGTTGATGGCGATGCATGACCGGCAGGTGCGCTCGAATCCAGAGCGAGCCCTGGCGGCGCTGCTGGCGCATGCGTCGGAGGATGACCGGCTCGTGCTGTCGGACCCGCACATCGCCGCGCAGGTGCAGGGCTGGCGACGAGAGGCCACGCGCCGAGGCGTGGCGGGCATGCGCCGCGAAGCCCACATCCTGGCGTCGCCCTGGGACTTCGCGCTAGAGGAGATTCGAGGAGAGATGGACCTCTGGTACTGGGACGGCGACAGCATCGTCCCGCCGCAGATGGGGCGCTATCTCGCCTCGCGAATCCCGCGCACCGTGCCCCACTTCCTCTCCGGAGGCGGACACTTCTCCCTCTACTCGCACTGGCGCGACATCCTCGCTCCGCTGGCACGGCGGGGCTCGTGAGCCAGGATGGGCGGTGGCCCTCTCGGGCCTTCATCGAGGAGGAGGCACACGGGCGAATGGAGCCGGAGATGCGGCTACTCCTCGAGGGCCTGCGCGCGAAGGGCATCCCCACCGAGTGCTTCACCGCCAAGCGCCTGGAGCGGCGCCAGCTCCCGCTGACGTCGGACACGCTGGTCGCGGGCTACGTGCCCACGGTGCTGGGCGCGCTGAAGCAGTTGGGCATCGAGCCCCCTCCGACGAACGACTACCCGCCCAGCCTCACGCCCTTCCTCCATCGCCGGCTGTGGACGAGCACTGTGAAACAGCTCACCTCGCACCTGCACGACGTCGCGAGTCCGCCCGTGTTCGCCAAGCCCCAGGGACGCAGGAAACGTTTCACGGGCCGGGTCTTCCAGAGCGCCAGTGACCTCCTCTTCCTGGAGCGGGCGTCACAGGGCACGCCGCTCATCTGCTCGGAGGTGGTGCGGTGGCTGAGCGAGTACCGCGTCTTCATCGTGCACGGAAGGCCCGTGGGTACGCGTCACTATGCGGGAGACGTGACGGTTCCCCTCGACGAGGCGCGAGTCCACGAAGCGCTCCGCCTCCTGGAATCCTCCGGTGAAGCGACCGCGGGCTACTCCGTCGACTTCGGCGTGCTGTCCACCGGTGAAACAGCGCTGGTGGAGTGGAATGACGGCTTCTCGCTGGGCGCGTATGGACTGGAGCCGGAGCGCTACACCGCGCTGACCGTCGCCCGCTGGTGTGAGCTGACGGGACTCGCTCAGCCACCGCCGCGAAGCACCTGACAACGTTCAGTGTCCGACGCGGGCCTTGCCTCCGGGAGCACCACACCCCAGCTTCGCCTCCGGCCGGAGGGTGAGCGGACTCGCGGAGAATGAACATGGGACGGTGGCGGGCAGGCACTGCGGGGCTGGTGCTGAGCGTGTGGACAGCACTCGGCTGTGGTGGGAGCGGCGCGTCCACGGAGGCCCCTCCCCCCGAGGAAGAAGACCCAGGCTCCACGCCACAACCCCCCAAGCCTCCGACGCTGGAGCCGGGGGATGCGCGGTGGACCGTTCACTCGCGAACCCTCGGGCGACAGGACGCGGTGGCCGTGGCCTCGGACGGCCTGGGCGGCAGCGTGCTGCTGGGCACCACCACCGGCGCGACAGGCACACCGGATGCGTCCTCGACGGATGGCGGCGGCACGGCTCTCACCCTCGCCCACCATGACGGCGCGGGGCAGGTGCTCTGGACGCGCAGCTTCATGCCCGAGCCGTCCGAGAGCGGAGCGGCCCAGGCCCACGCGCAGTTCCTCGCCGTCTCCTCCGGGGGAGAGCTCTTCGTCGCTGGCAAGCTGGAGGGCCGGCTGCGCCTCGGTGAGACGCTCATCACCGACAGCCACTTCGTGGCGAAGCTGGCCTCGGACGGCACGCCGCTGTGGGCTCGCGCGACGGGCACCGTGAAGGCGCTGACAGCGGACATCGAAGGCGAAGTCGTGGTGGCGCACGGCCGGCTGGTGACGCGCTACGACACCCGAGGCACGGCGCGCTGGTCCCAGGAGATGCCCGCGCTGGCCTCCGCGTCCGTCGTGGCGCTGGACTCGGATGGCGGCGCGGTGCTCGCGGGGCAGCGCCCGCTGGCCCCTTTCGAGAGCATCGGGTTCATCGCGCGGCTGTCGCCCGTCGGTGAGGTGTACTGGGAGCTGGAGGTGGGACCGGACGCACCCTCCTTCACGCAGGTGATTTTCGCGGCCGATGGCGGGCTGCGACTCACGGGCGACTTCCAGGGCACGCTCCACTGGGGAGGCGCCGTGCTCATGCCGTCATGTGTCGCGGAGGGCTGCGCTCGCGCCGCCTTCGTGCTCGCGGCCGATGCGGCGGGACGTCCGCTGTGGGGACATGCGCTGACCAGCCCGTCGCCAGGGGAAGCCCGTGGCGCGCGACTGGCGGCGGATGAGGAGGGAGGCGCGGCGGTGCTCTGGAAGCATGGCTGCGGCTCGGAGCTGGTGCGACTGTCACCTTTGGGTGAGCTAGCGTGGCAGGCGCCCTACGTCACCCAGCCGTGTGACGAGAGCCTCCACCTGCGAGACCTCACCTTCCTGTCGGGCGGAGACGTCCTGGGTACGGGCACGTTCTCCGGTACTCGCGCGCTGGGCGGCACGGAGTCCTTCACCTCCGACGACACGGACGTCTTCCTTCAACGCCTGGTGCCGTGAGGCCCGCGTCGCCCCTCAGGCGGCGCGCGTCTCAGCGGGGACGGCCACCTCCGCCACGGGCTCGGGGAGCGGCTCACCGTCCGCGCCCAGCACCACGGGCTTGATGCCCAGCTTGCGCTCCACCAGGGCATGGCCCAGGTAGATGAAGGGCGTCAGGCTCACCGCGACGAGCAGCTTCACGACGTACGACGTGGCGATGATGTTGAAGATGACCGCGGTGGGCAGCACGCCCGTCCACGCGACGAACTGGACCACCGTCGTGTCGATGAGCTGGGAGACCAGCGTGGAGCCCGTCGCGCGCAACCACAGCATCTTGTTGTTCGTGATGCGCTTGAGCAGGTTGAAGATGGAGATGTCGCAGAACTGGCCCACCAGATAGGCGATCATCGACGCCAGCAGGATGCGCTGCGAGCCACTGAAGACGTTGTTGAACGAGCCCTCCACCGTCCCCGTGAAGTCCGGTGCGCGCGTCAGCGGAGCGAAGGGCACCTCCACCGCGATGGCAATCACCGTGAAGGCGAAGATGGCCATGCTGAAGCCCACCCACGTGACGAAGCGGGCGGCCTTCTTGCCGTAGAACTCGTTGAGGATGTCGGTGAGCAGGAACGTCACCGGGAACGGCAGCATGCCAATGGACATGACCGCCACCACGAAGCCCAGGTTGACCTCGAACAGCTTCACGCCGATGAGGTCTCCCACCACCAGCGACGTGACGAACACCGCCGCCAGCACCACGAAGAGCTGCATCCGCCTGTCGAGGTTCATGCCGTTGTTTCCTCTGGGCTCCGAAGTCGCGTCATACCGTGTCTCGCGTCCTCGGAAACAGTCCCCTCACCGAGAGTGCGTCCCCGTCCTCAGGGCTGCTTGTCCGCGGACACACCGGGCGCCGCGGGCTCGTCATGGGGGTAATAGGACGTGCCGGTGATGGACAGGAGCGCCGACGCGGGAGCACGCGGCTCCACCGCCTGGGGCTCCGGCTCCAGGAAGCGGGGCCGATACACACTCAGCACCGTCTGCTCCTGCGCGGAGGGGTTGTCGTAGCGACGCGGAAAGCCCCGGGGCCAGTGGAAGGCCATGCCCCGCTCGACGGGGTGCCCCTGCGACATCAGCCCCTGCCCCAGCACCAGCTCGCTCTCCTCCATGCCTGGATTCGAGCTGGCGGGGACGGTGCCACCGGGCTTCACGCGCAGGCGATACACGCCGTATCCCGCGCCCTCGTGGATGACGTCCAGGCGACCGAAGGACCGCTCCTCCGACGCGTAGCTCATCTCCTCCGCCGTGCGGTGCACCTGGAGCGAGGGCACCGCGAGGCCGCCCAGGGCCAGGGGCTTGATGACACGCACGGTGGCGGCGTGGACCTGCGCGCGCGGCACGTCCGCGGTGGGGGTGGCGAGCAGGTAGCGACTCACCGCCTCGACGGCGGATTCCAGCAGCTCGAAACGACACGCCTCCAGCAGGAAGCGCAGCTCTCCGGCCAGCCGCCCATAGTTCACCGTGTGCGCCAGCCGGCCGCCCGTCGCCGCGTTGCGCGTGTCCAGGAAGAGCGCCACGTCCAGCCGGAGCGGCTGCGCCGAGACGCGCTCGCGGTTGTACACGCCCACGATGCAGTCCACCGTGAGTCCGCGCAGCTCGATGACGTCCAGCGGACGGCCCTTGCTGTCATTGACCACGGGAGGATGGAAAGCCAGCTCCGCGCTCATAGTCTCGCGCTCCTGCCGCCGTCGACGGCGATGACCTGTCCGGTGACATAGGGCGCTTCGCGCGCGAGGAAGACGATGGTGCGAGCCACGTCCTCCACGCTGCCCTCGCGTCCCATGGGAATGTGTCGCAACACCTCTTCGCGCGCGGCGGCGTCGAAGCTCTCCGGGAACGCGGCCACGCCGGGCGACACGGCATTGACGCGCACGTGCGGCGCCAGCTCCACCGCCAGCGCGCGCGTCAGCATCAACAGGCCCGCCTTGCTCACCGAGTAGTGCGCGAAGTGGCTCTCCGGACGCTCACCGGCGATGTCGCCGACGTGCACCACCAGCGGGTCTTTCCCCGCGAGCAGCGCGGGCAAGAGCGCCTGGGTGAGGAAGAAGGGCGCGTCCAGGTTGACGGCGAGCATGGTGCGGTACCGCTCGCGCGAGATGTCCGCGAAGTCGACCCGCTCGTAGAGGCCAGCGTTGTGGACCACCACGTCCAACGCGGGCCAGGCCTCGCGGACGCTTGCGGCCAGGGCGTCGACCGCGTCGGGCTGACTCAGGTCGGCGGCATGAAGGGTAACGCGGCGTCCCTGTGCCCGGAGCTCGTCCGCCAGCGAGGCCAGCGCATCCATGGAGCGGTTCGCATGCAGCGCCAGGTCATAACCCGCGCGAGCCAGCGCCCTCGCCACGGCGCTCCCGACGCGGATGCCTGCTCCCGTGATGAAGGCGGTCCCCATGCGGCGCACTGACTAACAGGCCGCACGGGGAAAGGCACCGGGGACCTGAAAACACGAAGGGCGGTGCTGGATACCCCCGTATCCGGCACCGCCCCTCGACCCCCTGTTTTTTCTCAGCGAGAACTACGGGTAGTAGCTGGCCGGGTGCGTGCGGTTCGAGCTCCAGCCATTGCCGCGCTCGTAGGACACCCAGACCCACTCCGTGGTCTGCACGTAACCGCCTTCCACCCACCGGTTCTCATAGAAGCCACCCGAGCAGCGGGAGACGCGGTGCCGACGGCCACGACGCTCCTCGCACACCTCGGGCACCCACACCTTCTCGTAGCGGCCCTCGACCCAGCGGTTCACGGTCTGCATCTCGTAGCGGCCGCGAGCCCGGGAAGGAGGACGGGGCGCCGGAGCGTGGTGGCAGCCGCCGGTGTGGATATGGGCCTCATAGCGGTCCGGGTGGTGGCCCCGGCGGTTGTCCCGGTCCTGGTGGCCCCGGTTGTCGTCACGGTCGTTGTCCCGGTCATGGTTTCGGTCATCGCCGCGGCGGGCCTGCTGAGTCGCCCAGTCGCGCACGCTGCCGTCCTCCGCCATCGCCGTCGAGGAACCAAGGAACAGGGTGCCGAGAGCCAGGGTGGTGAGAGCAGTCTTGAAAGCCATGGTGTCCGTCCTCCGTCGTGTTGCTACTTCTGACGGGGCACCCTCCGGAACATTCACCATCGGGCACCACCCTTCCTCGCGGACATCGAGCGCGGATGTAGGCAAGGCGCTCAAACCCCCGTGGAACCAGGGACTTACCGGGCGAAGCGAGGTGCGACCTCCGCGCAGGTGAGGCCCTCCTCGGGAGCGCAGTTGCGCCCCACGAAACAGCCTCCCGCGCCTTCATGGTCCACGCAGCGGATGGGCCGGCAGTCCGCGTCACCCACGCACGAGCGACGACTCACCGTGCACGTGCCCTGGCTGCAAGCATCCTGCACGCAGTCGGTGTCCTGCTGGCATGAGCAGAAGCCCTCCACGTCCCCCTCCGCAATCGAGCAACGTCCCGCGCACGCGCCCTCGGCCTGTCCGTCCGACTTCACGCAACGCCCGCCACGTCCACAGTGCGAGTCCTCACGGCACGGCAACGAGGGCGACGGCGCGCACTGCGCATCCGAGCGACAGCGCGCACGACTGGCGACCACCACCACGTCCGAGCACTGGTAGCCATGAGGGCAGCTCTGCCCCTCCGAGCAGTCCGCGCCGCAGAAGGCAGTCCCCGGGCTCGCTGTCTCGCGCAGACAGAAGTTCGCGCCGCGACCGCAGACCTGGAGGCCACCGCCGTAGATGCAGTTGGCGCAGTAGGGACGTCTCACCGGGTCGAAGTCGCTGAAACATGTCCCCGCTTCCACGCCCGACGGCGTGCCGCAGGACTCACCGAAGGCGCAGTCTCGCGCGTCCGCGCAGAAGCTCGCGTCGCAGACACCCAGGGCACAGGCGGCGCGCCCTTCTGGCGTGGTGGCGTCGCAGAGACACGGTGCATCACCGCAGCGGCAGGCCGTGCCCGCGCAGTCTCCGGATGTCCGACAGCCCGCCACGCACGTGGTCCGCGCGAGGTCACAGACTTCGCCCAGCGCGCAGTGCAGGTCCGTGGCGCAACGGCCGCGCGTCAGGCAGGTGCCGGTGCTGGTGTCGCAGAAGAGGGAGTCCTCACCGCAGTCCGCGTTCGACTCGCAGCCCGCGCGGTCCTGGCAGAAGCCCGCTTCGTTGCACAGCTCTCCCGGCGCACAGGCGCCGTCCGTGCGACACCGACAGGCCGACGTCTCCGTGTCACACCGATACGCCTCCGACGGCGTGCCGCAGTCCGAGTCCACGCGACAGCCATCATCGCCCACGGGAGCGTCACCGCGACAGGCGGCGAGGAGGAGCAGCAGCGGCACTGCGAGGGGAAGCCAGCGGCGCATCACGGGTCGAAGACCTCCGAGCGCCCCAGGACGTACGACGTCCAGGTCGCGGTGGACAGCGTGTCGTAGGTCCACTGCGAATACTCGAAGCGAGGGACTCGCGCGAGGGAGAGGTCCGCGCGAAGTCGCGCGCCTTCGGGCAGCTCCGCGCGCAGCGACTGCAACGCGGCCTCAGGGAGCGTCGCCCGCGTCTCACCTCCCGGAAGCACGGCGGTCCAGCGGATGCCGCCTGTCGTACCAGGCGCCATCAGGGTGAGGACCTGCACGTCCAGGGTGGCACCGGAGGACGATGGAGTCCAGGCCACCGCTCCCGTGAAGCGGGTATCCCGCGCGGGCTCGGTGAAGACAGGGAACGGGAGTATCGGCGGGAGCGTCACGCCCGCCTCCAGGGCTCCTGGCTGACGGTGATACAGCACGCTCTGGGGATAGGCCGTGGTGCCTCGAAGCAGGTCGAGGAAGAGAAGGCTCGCCCCGTCCACTCGAGGAAGCTGGGGGAACGTGAGCAGCGGACCGGGCCCTTCGACAGAGGAGAAGAAGCGCGAGCCCGTGCCCCAGTTGTGCGGATGAGGAACCAGTCCCTCCGCGCCCAGGTCCAGCCACGCGTAGACCTGATGCAGGGCTTCCTCGCCCGCGATGATGACGGGCCCCGCCACGGAGAGGGGCGCGGTGACGTCCAGATGCACGTCGAACACCACGTCCTGTCCTTCGGACACCCGCGTGCCCGAGGCCGCGATGCCGCGACGCACGCCGAGCAGGTAGGGCTCGAAGTCGACCTCGTCCTTCAGCACGCCGAGCACCGCGTACACCGCGCGCAAGCCGGGCTGCGCCTGCACGACGAAGGCGCCACCCTCTTCGCGAATCCGCCACGTCTCCGCGCGACGGTCTCCGGGCCCCGCGAAAGGAGGGCCCGACGCGGGGCTCAACTGCGCCACGAAGACGCGAGCCTCCAACACCTCTCCAGTCTGGAGCGGCCTGGGCGGCTTGAAGCCTCGCACCCGGCCCGTGATTCGAGCACTCGCGGGCACGGGCGGATTGCCCGGGTTGCCTTCGCTGTCGAGACGGCGCAGGTACACCGTCAGGTTCTCCGAGCGGATACCCGCCACCGTCACCACGTCGTGGCCCGCCTTGAAGACGGTGACGCTCTGCGCGCCCACCATCCGTGAGTCGGACAGCGTCAACTGTCCGCGTGCATCCGTCTCACCCTGGAGGAGTGCCGGCGAGCCCGTGCCGAGCAGGACCTTCGCGCCCACGACGGGCTGCCCGTAGGTCCCCGAGGAAGTGTCGAGCACCGTGACATTCAACGTTCCCGTGAGCAGTGCACCCGAGAGACCTCCAGGGCCTCGCGGGTCGAAGTAGGTGAAGGCCTCGGAGAGCGCCGAGCGCACAGCCCCCTGGATGACTGCCACCTCCTCGGGCCCCTGGCTCCGCGACACAGGAGTTCGACAGGTGAGGGTGTGGGCGTCCACCACGTGCACGTCGCTCGCGGGCTCTCCACCATAGGTGACGCGGATGCCTTCGACGAAGCCGGTCCCTCGCACCGTCACTCGCGAGCCTCCCGCGATGGCACCGCGCGCGGGCTCCACCTGGGAGAGCACGAGCGCGGGCTCGTAGGTGAAGGCGTTCGGGAGCAGGGCTTCGTTCTCCGGGTCGCTCGCGGAGGAGACATGGAGCGCGTGCGCTCCCGCGCCACCTGGCGGCGTGATGAGGCGGAGTTCAGTCGTTCCCAGCACCGTCACATCTGGAGAGAGGAGCGCGCCGACTCGCACCATGGCATCCGGAGGCAGTGCGTCTCCTTCGAGGAGGACCTGACTTCCTCCTCCCGAGGGGCCCGTTCCAGGCGTCACCCGCGTGAGCGCGAGCCGATAGGTGTAGCCCCCTGGGAGGTGACTGCGCAGCGAGGCCGCGCTGACCGTCACGGGGACTGTGCGCGGAAGCGTGCCTCGCGGCGGAACGCGGACCGTGAGCGTGAACCGGGTCGCCGCGACAATCTGGACGGGCGTTTCATCGAAAGTGACGGAGAGGTCCGGAAAGTCGAACGCCAGTCCTGTCAGCGTCACCGTGCCGTCCTCTCGCGCCCCCACGCGTGGAAAGACTCCCAACACGCCGAACACGGTGCCCTGCGGACTGTCCGCGTACGTGAATCCCTGACGCACCGTCCAGGCACCTCGCGGGGTGACGATGCGCACGGGGACTGTCTCCATGTCCATGTGCCGTGGCGAGGCCACCACGAGGCGCGTGGGTGACTCCACGCGGAAGGAGGGCGCGGACGTGTCTCCGAAGAAGACCTCCGTCGTGCCCTCGAAGCCCTGTCCCGTGAAGACGACGGACGTGCCCCCGAACATCGTCCCCGTGAGCGGCTCGATGTCGGTGACGCGGGTGTCCTCGACGTAGCGGTATGCACGCCTCAGCACGTCACCCACGCCGGCGCCCTGCACCCGCACGTCGACGGAGCCAACAGTGGTGCTCCGGGGAACGACGACTCGAAGCTCCGAGGAGGACACTCGCGTGACGGAGGGACTCGCCGTGCCTCCGAAGAGGACCTGGAGCCCCGTGCTCGAAGGGAAGCCCGCGCCCACCAGCACCACGGTGTCACCGCCCCCTTGCGCTCCCGTATCGGGCGAGACAGCGCGGAAGTCGAAGACATCGAAGTACGTGAAGCACGCCGCGCAGACCGTCGTCCCATTCGGGTTCTTCACCGAGACGTCTGCCGTACCTTCGATGCCAGGAGCCGTGCGCAGGTCGAGCGTGGTGTCGTCGATGAGCTGGAAGTCCCGAACCGCGCGCGAGCCGATCCGCACCTCCGTGCGCAGCGCGGCTTCCGAGGGCGTCGCGGCCACCCCTTCCACGAAGCCACGGCCCTTCAACGTCACCCAGGTTCCACCCCCACTCTCTCCCCGCGTGGGCAGCACCGAGTGGATGACGGGCGCGGCCAATGCGCCCGCGTCGACCTGAGTCCCCGCGTCCGTGCGGCCTGCGTCCTCCGCACCCGCATCACGTGAACCCGCGTCCGGCAGGTCGCCCGGTGGTCGGGACGAGCCTCCGCATGCCGCGAGGACAAGGACCAATAGACTCAGCACGAACCCGCGCAGAGGTCGCTCGACATCGACACGACTCGCGCAGCCGGGCCAGAAGCGGCCGCTCCTGGCAGCGAGCCACAAGCCCATACACACCAGGGTGTCATGCACGATGGAGGAGCAGTTGCCCGCTCGGGCCGGAGCCCTCATCGCGAAGCCATCCGGGATTGGCGTGCGTGATTCCCGCGAGCCCGAAGGCAGGTGGTTGTTCGCCGTCGGCACCGCCATGCGGCGACCAGGCCATGAGGAACTCCTCATGGGTGCCACTCCTCCTGGAGCGTGTAGCCATTCATGCCCGTGCCCCAGGCAGGTGGTCGTTCGCGTCAGCACCGACGTGCGACGGCTGGGCCATGAGGAGTTCCTCATGGGTGCCACTCCTCCTGGAGCGTGTAGTCATTCATGCCCGCGCGCCCAGAGACAGGTGGTCGTTCGGCGTCGGCACCAACGTGCGACGACGGGCCAGGAGGAACTCCTCATGGGAGCCACTCCACCTGGAGCGTGTAGCCATTCGTCGTGCGCGCGTCATCACCCAGGACTCTCGCGGTGAGCCGCTGGCCCGCCACGGTCGGAGCCGGCAGCGACACAATGGCGCCCTCCGCGTCTTGCGAGCAGCCCAGTTCCACGCCTCCGCTCTCTCCCAAGAGACACAGGCGCAGCAAGCCACGGTCCGCCGCGTAGCCCGACAGCGACACCTTCACCCCTTGGGCCGCGGGCACGGTGAATCGAACATGGTCCTGCTCTCCCGGGCAGACCATCCCTTCCAGCAACAGGCGCTCCGGCAGGTCCGTGGCCGTATCGACGGTGTCGTTGGGCTCGTGGACATCGTCATCACAGGGCGTGCCTCGCGAGAGGAAGAAGCCGATGTCATACGCTCGCGGCAGCGTGTCACGAGAGGCGATTCGCACCGTATACGTGCCCCGCTCCGCCACGACGTGCGACATGCGGAATCGTCCCGTCGCCAGCACCCGGCCCCTCGCGTCTTGAAGGGTCGTGGAGAACACCGACTCCGCGAACACCTCCGCGTCCACGTTCACGCCGAGCTGGTCCCCTCGCTCCAAGGTGAGCGAGTAGTGGTCCACGTCATCCGGGCACAGCGTCAGCTTCACGTAGCGACTCGCGCTCACGCGGAACGCCGTGGACACCGTGTCGTTGGGCTCCAGCGCATCCGGCTGACAGGCCCGGGGCTCACAGGTTCCCGTGCCGAGGTCACAGCGCTGGTCCATCGCACAGTCATCATCCGAGCCACACGGTGGAGGACCCGGCAGGCACGCCCCGCTCGCCAGATGACACACCCGAGGCACGTCGCAGTCCCGGTCCGAGTAACAACGCGGCGTCGACGAGCACCGTCCCGCCGCATCACACATGAAGCCCACCGCGCAGTCCGTGTCCGCCTCACATTGGACGCAGAGCCCCTCCGCGCAGTGCTCCCCTTCCCCGCACGAGGTGGCCTCGGTGCAACGGGCCACACAGGCATGCAGCCCCGCGTTGCAGCGCTCCTCGGCACCACAGTCCGCATCCTCGACACATCCCAGGTCCTCCTCGCAGACGAGCGTGGACCCATTGCATCGCTGCCCGGTGGGACACTCGCCCCTCGCTCCCGAGGGACAAAGCACCACCTGCGTCCTCGCGAGACAGAGCCCCTGTCGGCACCACAGCCCGAATGCACACGCCTCGTTCGTCGCGCAGTCCGTGCCCCAGCCCTCACGAAGCACACAGGCCCGCGCTTCATCGTCGCAGCGTTCCTTGAGCCGGCACTGGCCGCTCGACTCACAGGCACCGCAGACACCCGCGAGCGTGCAGACCTGTCCTCCCTCGCAGTCCTCGCGCCGCGCACAGGACGTCGGGCTGGGCCCCGCATCCGGCACGGGTGGCACTGTCTCCTTGGAGGAACAGGCGAGCACGCCGCACGCCAACACGAGGAGCCACCACCGCATCGTCACGGCACCTCCGTGACCACGCCCGAAGGCCACTGCACGTCCGCCACCGTCCACACCTCACCCTGACTCGCCAGGGTGCGACGGAACTCGCCCTTCAGCACACCCCGGTCATACACGCGCACCGTCGCCTCGCTGCGCGGGTCCACTGCTCCATTCGCGCGCGCCAGCACCACCGCCACACGATAGGTCCCCGCCACCGGGTTCTCGTAACCGAACACCTCCGGGCCGTAGCCCGTCAGCCGGTCTCTCAACAACTCCGGGTCCTCCGCGAGGCCGGGCGCACCCCAGTCCGGACGCGGATTCGCGTAGTGACAGTCGTCCACGGAGCCCGGCACCGCGTCCACGCCCCGCGACACATGCAGGTCCAGGTCCGTCTCCGCGTGGTCCCACGACACGTCCACCAACAGTCGCTGCGCGGGCACCGCCAGGACACGCGCGCTCGCGGGACGAGGACTTCGAGCGCCGGCGGCATCCGTCACCGCGAGTTCCACCACGTACGCCCCCGGCACCACCGGGTCCAACCGCAACACCGTGCGGGCCGCCCCCGGCTCCATCACCTGAGCCCGCGCACCCACCGGTCTCTCCCGCAGCACCCATTCGTACGTGAGCGGCCCATCCCCATCCGCGTCCGTCGAGGCCGTTGCGTCCAGCACCACCTCTCCTCCAGGTACGCTGTCTCCCATCGCACCCATGACAGGCACCGGCGCCAGATTCACCCCGCCGTGCAGCGCCACTCGCGCCTCTCGGTGGTCAGGGTCCGTGGTCCGCAGCAGGAGTCCTCCGCTCACCTCCTCAGAGGCAGCACCCAGAGGCACCGCATAGCGGACCGACAGCTCCACCTCGCTCGACACATCCAGGACCGCCGGGGTCTTCGTGGAGCCCACGAGCTGAAAGGCCGACGGTATCGAGTCACCGACAAGGGCCAGTGATTCGAGCACCAGCGGCGCGTTGCCTCGCGAGCGCACCTTGAAGGAACGCACCACGGCGTCACCTTCCGCGACGCGTCCGAACTCGAGCCGCTCCGCGTCCAACTCCAGAATCGCCGAGGTACGCCCCTCTCCTCGCAAGGACACGTCGAGCGACGGACGACTCGGGTCATCCGTGTGCAGCTCCAAGGTCGCCGTGTACGGAGACTCGCGCGGAGGGACGAAGGCCAACAGCACGGGGGACTCCGCCTGCGCGGGGACTTCCACTGGCGCGGAGATGATTCGAAACGGACTGTCCGCCTCCCGCACCGAGACACCCACCACGCGCAGCGGAGCGCGCCCCGCATTCACCAACGGCAGGGACACCGTGCGCTCGTTCAGCGCGGGCACCTCTCCGAAATCGAGCGTGGATTCGGGCGCCACCCAGCGAGGCACCACCGGCAGCGGAGGCGCATCCTTCCCGCAGCCTCCCGTCAGCAAGCAGCCCACGACGAGCCACCACCCTCCGCGAGCCGCCCACGTCCTCACGACGCGTCCTCTTCCACGTACTCCAGCTCCACCCTTGACCCGAGCCCGGGCACCGAGTCCCCCGCGAAGAACACCGTCCTCCGCTCGGGCTGATACACCCAGCCATCCACGGCTCCGGCCCTGGGCGTGCAGACGGCATCCAGCGCTTCGGCTGGCTGACCCGCGCACGCCTCTCGGTCCACCGCGTCACAAGCGCTCAGCGCGTCCTGCGTCGCACCACAGGGATACCGCACCCGGACCCGCAACGAGTCCACACGAGGGACACGCTCCAGCGCGAACGTGCGCCGCAAGCCCACCGCGCTCGTCGCCAGCGTGCGGAGCGCTCGCGCGAAGTCCTGGTCACAGATGCTCCCCAGCTCCCCACCCATCAGCGTCACCAGCTCCGCGTACCGAGTCCCCGGCTCCGCGCCACAGCCATTCGCGGGCACGTCCCCGATGATGGCGGAGGCCACCACCGTCCCGTCATTTCCCAGCCCCTTCGCCTGCTCGAACGCGCGCCAATACATGCGCACGTCATGCGGCGAGCGGTCGTCCTCATCCGTCACGAAGGCCAGATAGAGCCACGCTCCCGGACGCAGGAAGTCCACGGCGTGCTCCAGCGCGCAACCGTCGCGGCAGGGTTGTGTGGAGCAGCGCGCCACACAGGCCGCGCGGGCCTCCAGCACCGGTGCGTTCTCCCGAGCCACCTGCTCCAGCACGAGGTTCGCGGCCTCCAGGCCCGCCTCGTACGCACTTCCCTGCGTCCCCACGCGCACGCTGTTCGCGAAGGCCTGCTCCAGCTCAGGTGTGTCCGGCCTCAGGATTCGCGGCGTGCCCACCAGGGCCCCCGGCCGCGTGAAGGTGTCCGTCGTCGCCACGCCCATCCGGTAGTCGACGCGCCCCTCGCGGAACAGCGAGATGAAGGCCTGGAAGTTGCGCGCGAGCGACTCCTGACGCGGTGCCATGGAGGCCGAATCGTCCACCACCCACAGGACATCCACCGCGGGGGCAGGGCGCTGCGCGTACGTGTCGACGTGATAGCCGGCGGGAAGCGAGGGCACGAGCCGCTCGTCCCGACAATCGACGACCAGGAGCGCCAGGAAGGCGACGGCGGCTGCACGGCGCATGAGCGAGCAGCCTATTACCACCGCTCCTCGGGAATCGAGCAGGCCGTCCCGCCGAGCGTTCATGGCGCACATGGACAGCCAGAAGCAGTCCTGGCTCGGCCCCGGGTGCGGTACACCCAGCCTCACCATGTTCCACCGCCAAGGGCCCACCCTCCTCGAGCTGGCCGAGCAGGCCATGACCTCCGTCGAACACGGCTACGACCTGCTCGCCCCCAAGTTCGACTACACACCCTTCCGCACGCCAGACCCCGTGATCCAGGCCGCCATCGACGCCCTGGGCCCTGCCGGCTCAGTCGACACCGCCCTGGACGTGTGCTGTGGCACCGGCGCCGCCATGCGCCACCTGCGGCCACTCGCCCGGGAGCGCGTCGTCGGCATCGACCTGAGCCAGGGCATGCTCGAGGAAGCCGACCGCCGCCTCTCCGGCGCTCCAGGCACCGCCGCCTTCCAGTTCGTCCGGCGTGACGCGCTGGAGATGACCTTCGACGCCAAGTTCGACGTCGTCACCTGCTTCGGCGCCTTCGGTCACATCCTCGAGTCGGACGAGCCACGCCTGCTGCAAGGCATCCATCGCGCCCTGCGTCCCGGTGGCCGGTTCCTCTTCGTCACCGGGCATCCACCGTCGATGCTGCGTCCAGGCTACTGGGTGGCCCGAGGCTTCAACGCCGCCATGCGCGTGCGCAACGCCCTCTGGAAGCCACCCTTCGTCATGTACTACCTGACGTTCCTGGTGCCTCGCGCCAGGGCACTGCTGGAGGCCCAGGGGTTCACTGTCGAGGTGCGCGACAGCATCCTCCCCGAGCCCTTCACGCCCCTGGCCACCGTCATCGCGACGAAGCGCTGACTACTTGCCGTCCGTCGCCTTCGCCGCGCCCTTCTCCAGGCCGCGGTACACCGTCTCCAGCCACACGTCCGTCTTGATGTAGCCCTCGCCGAAGGACTTGAGGTGCTCCGGCACGCCCTCCGCCTTCACCTGCTCCAACGTCTTGCCGGCCTCACGCCGGGTGCGCACCAGGGCCACCGACTCGCGCAGCGCCGCCACGAAACGCTCCAGGCCCGCGCGGTCCGTCAGCGGCCCGTGGCCCGGAATGATTTTCACGTCCGCCGGGAGCGTCTGGAGCAGCTTCTCCACGTTGCGCACGTACCCTTCCACCGAGCCGCCGCTGTTCACGTCGATGAACGGGAAGGCGTCCACGAAGAACTGGTCACCCGTGTGCATCACGTTGGAGCCCGTGAAGTGCACCAGCGTGTCGCCGTCCGTGTGGCCCGCCGGCAGGTGCGTCAGGCGAATCTCCTCGCCGTTGAAGTACAGCGACATGCCCGTGTCGTAGGTGATGACCGGCAGCGCCTCTTTCTTCGCCGGAGGGACAACTCCGCGGTCCCCCCTGTCCTGCCCGACCACCAGTCGCGTGCGCACCTCGCGATGCGCCACGATGCGACCCTCGCGGCCGAAGACGGCGTTGCCGCCCGTGTGGTCGCCGTGCCAGTGCGTGTTCAGCACATAGGCGATCTTCGCCTTGCTCAGCTTGTCCAGGGCCTTGTGAATCTTGGGCGCCAGGGGCTCGAACTGGTCATCGACGATGAGCAGTCCATCCGGTCCCACCGAGACGCCGATGTTGCCGCCCGCGCCCACCAGCATGTGCACGTTGCCCGCGACGGGCCTGCTCGTCACAGAGACCTTCTCCACATCCTTCAACTGCGCCAGGGCCAGCGAAGGAATCGCGACCAGGACCGCCAGGAGGCTTCGCATGTCGGGGACTCACAAGGACAGGGGTGCGGGAAACGGAGAGGCACCATAGTCCACCGCGACCACCGTGTACTCCACCGCGCCTCGGGGTCTCTCCACCTGCACGGACTCCCCCACTTCCTTGCCCAGCAACGCCCTGGCCAGCGGCGACTCCACGCTGAGCCTCCCCGCCTTCACGTCCGCTTCATCCAGGCCGACGATGCGGTAGCGCACCCGCTCGCCCTCTTCGTCCTCCAGCTCCACCCACGCGCCGAAGAAGACACGTCCCGCCTGCGCCGGGTCTGGCTCCACCACCCGCACTTCCTCCAACGTCGCAGCGAGGTGCCGCGCTCTTCTCTCTCGCTCCTGACGCCGCACCCCGGCCTCCAGCGGCGTCAGCCCTTGCGCACCTGCGTCCGGGCCCTGCATGGACGCCAGTTCGTCCTGCAGCGCGCGGTAGCCCTCGGGCGTGATGTAGCGCTTGTCTCCCGAAGCGGACCTCGGGCGCGGCGGCACCAGCGCCTCATCCCCACCCGAGTCTTCCTTCGTGAACGCCTTCGACATTCCCGCCTCCACGAGTCGAGGCACTTCAAGGCCCCGAGATTAAGCTACGCCGCTTCCTCCATCACTCAAGGGGTGCGCGCATGGCAGGGCAGGCAAGGCTGACTGGCAAGCAGGGCCAGGAACTGGCGGGCTCTCGTGGTGGGGCCTGAACGCGCACATCCAGGGCGTCGCCGACCGACTCGCGAAGGAGGGCTTCACCGTGTTCGCGGTGGACCTCTACCACGGCCGCACGACGAAGGACGCGGCGGAGGCGGACAGGCTGCTGGCGCAACTGGACTGGGGCAAGGCCAGCGAGGAGCTGCGCGCCGCCACGGATGCGCTGCGCGAGCGCGGCGGGCCGGGCACCAAGGTCGCCGTCCTGGGCTTCTGCATGGGAGGCGCGCTGACGCTGCTGGCGGGAGTCACTGACCCGCAGCTCGACGCCGTGGTCCCCTTCTACGGGATTCCTCCGGAGACCGTGGACGTCACGCGCATCCGCGCGCCGGTGCAGAACAGAACGCGCGCCAGGCGTGGAAGCGCACCGTGGACTTCCTCCACGCGAAGCTCGGCTGAGCCTCGCGCGGAGGACGGACGACGCTCGGCTCAGGTGCCGGGCGTGGGCGTGGGCGCGGGCGTACCGGACGGCTGCTGCACGGGGCTGGGCGCCGCCTCCGGGGTGGTGGCCGGCGTGCCGGACGCGGGGGTCTCCGTGGCCGGGGTCTCCGTCGCGGGAGCCTGCTCCGGCGCGGCGGGAGCCTGGGGCGCGGTCTCCACGGGAGCGGCGGGCGCCTCACCCGAGGGCGCGAGCTGCAGGCGGTACTCCTTCACGCCCTTGGGCAGCACCACCTCCACCAGCGGGTTCTCCTTCAGCAGCGCCTCGTTCGCCTCCAGCTTCACCAGGCCATCCGCGTCGCTGAGGACGTTCAGGCGCGTACGGCCCTCGCCCGCGCGTACCCGGGCCCCCTCCACGGGCTTGCCGGAGCCATCCACCACGCGCAGCGCCACGGTCTGCCCGGGGGTGACGCCAGCGGCGCTCGGAGGAGCAATCAGCTCCTTGTAGGTCGGCCGCAGGGCACAGGCGGTCAGCAGCGAGGTGGAGGTCAGGACGACGGTCAGCAGGGCTCGGCGGAGGCTCATGGGAATTCCGTACGGACGTGAGGGGACTAACGGGCGCGGCAGCATAGCCGCAGACGGCGAGCCGCCAAGCCCCACGCCCGCCCCCTTGGGTTTGCCTGGCCCGTTTTCCCCGGCTTGCCCCTGCGTTGAACCAGGGGGCCGCAGGGCGGCCCGCTCACCGGTGGGGGCACCAGCCCTTCCACATGTCCGTCGCCGACCCCACACCTGAGGGACGGCGGGAGCGCCACACCTGCCCCTTGGGAGGCTCGAAAGCCATGGTCGAGATGATTCGCTCCGATAGAACCACCAACCCTCCCCCCTATGCGCGGGATGTGCACCGCGAGCTCAGGTACTCGGAGCTTCCAGCGGGCATCGGGATGAAGTCCGAGGAGATCCGCTTCAAGCACAACCGGTTCGTCGTCAGCGTGGCGACGATGCTCATCACCAGCTTCGTCGTCTTCTTCGTGCCGCTCTTCAACGGCCTGATTGGTGGCGCGTTCGGCGGGTTCCACGCGCGGACCATGAAGCGCGCGCTCGGCGCGGCGCTCGTCAGCTCCATCGCGCTGCCGGTGTTCATCGCGCTCTTCTCCTTCCTCGCCGGCCCCACCCAGCTGCGCATCTTCGGCGGGCTGGGGTTCTGGGGATGGACGGCCCTCTACGTCATCGGCACGTTCATCGGCGCCGCCACGGGCCCCTACTGTCGCCCGCTGTTGACCGAGGGCTTCAACGCAGCTCCAACCCCAGTGCCAGCCGACGGTCCATCGTACCGGACCACCACGACGACGGAGACCGTGACTCGCGAAGTGATTGTGGAGCGAGTGAGCCCTCCCAACGAACCTGTGCGCGAGGAGTGAGCAGCACCCCGAAGGGCCCCGCGCGCCCCAGCCACCACTCCACCTGCAGCCAGGCCCCCGCCTCGTGCGTGAGGCGGGCGTCGCCCATGCGCCAGGTAGGGGCATAGGCCGCTTCCAGGCGCACCGCGTTGGCCCCCGAGCCCGGCAGGCCCGTGCGGTGTGTCAGCGACAGGCGAGGCCCCGCCGCGGGCGTCAGGGCGTGCTCGCTCCAGTGCATCCGCGCGAGTCCCCCCACGCCCACCGCCGTGAAGCGCGAGAAGCGCGCGCCCGCGTCCACCACCACCAGCGCCTCCGCCTGCACGGTGGCCCGGTAGGGCAACGCTCGCGCCGCGTCCGAGGCCACGCGCGCCTCCGCGCCCCACCCGAGCGAGTCCCATGCGGACTCGCGGAACTGGGGCAGTTCGCGCTGCAACGTGCGGTAGCCCACCAGCGTCATGTCCGTGGACACCACGCGCGGAGGGCCCCACCGAGGCTCCAGAGACAGCTCACCATCCAGGACCCGCAGCTCGCTGCTCGACTGGAAGCCATGCAGGCGCGAGTCCCCCAACGCCTCCGCCATCCCCGCGGTGCGCACGCTCACCACGGGACGCGCCGCGCCCACGTCGGGGAAGTCCATGCCCACGCTCACCACCGTGCGCGCCGCGCCCGACTCCCGCAGCGCCGAGGCCGCCCAGCGCGTCTCGGCTTCCACCTTGCGACGACGGTCCGCTCCCAGGAAGGCCACCGCGTCGACCTCCGCCAGCACGCCGTCATTCAGCTCGCCCTGGGCCTCGGTGGCCCGGACGAAGGCGGCCTCGGTGCGCTCCGCGCGGACGAGGACCTTCAGCTCCTTCGGCGTCGGCGGGCGGCGCGGCGCCCTGGCCAGGGCTTCCTGGAACAGCGCCGTCCGGTCCAGCACCGCCAGCTTCCGCTGCAGCGCGTCCTCTCGCTCGAAGACCCGCTGACGCTCGCGGATTCCCGCCTCCGCGGAGCCCTTCAGGGGTGTCTTCACCGCGAGCAACCGCTGGCGTTCGATTCGCAGCCGCTCTCCTTCCAGCCGGTCCAACGCCGCGCGCTCCACCCGCACCGCGTGGGCCACGTAGGCATGCAGCGTCTCGCGCACGGAGGCTCGGGCCTTTGGCGATGCGGAGGCGAGCACCCCGCTCACCGTCTCCGGCAGCTCTCCATAGGCCTCGCGTCTCGTGTCGGGCTCGGGAGATTGAAGACGGGCGTGAAGGCGCAGCAGCCGCGTCTGCGCGGAGGTGTCCACCAGGCCCGTGAGGGACTCCAGGGTCTCCTTTCGTATCGCGTCCGCGCGCACGGCGCGGTCTCCGGTGGACTCGAAGGCGTCCGGAATCAGCTCCAGCAGCGGGCCCGCGGGGCCTTGCTTGCCCAGCACCTCCAGCTTCGCCAGCGCGTCCAACGTAGCCGTGGGCAGCACCCACAACGCTCCGGGGGAACTCACCTGTCGCCCGTGCTCCAGGACTCCGTTGAGGAGGAAGAGGAGCGCGCTCGCGCAGTTGTCGGTGAAGAAGTAGTAGCCCATGTACCCGCGCCGCTCGAGCTCCCAGATGCGCTCCAGCATCCGCGCCTCCTCGCCACGAGTGAGGCGCAGTCGGAAGCGGCGGATGGTGCGTTGCTCCAGCTCCAGCGACTCGTGGGTGAGGTCGCCCATCGTCCCGGTGAGGAAGACGGTGTCGTAGCTGCCCGTCATCCCCTTCACCACGTAGCCCAGGCCTCGGGGCTCCAGTCCCGTGAGCGCCACGAGTTGCACGACGCGCTCGAAGGAAGGGCCTCGCACCTGGGCGCCCTCGCTCCAGACGGGGCGCAGCAGCAGGTGGCCGAAGAGGGACTCGGGCTGACGTCCCGTGGCCGCCACCAGGAGGACCTCGACATGGGACAGGAGGTCGCGTTCCGCCCAGGCGTCGAAGGCCGGACAGTCCCCGCGTGAGCGCGGCGCTCCGAGCCCCGTAGCCTCCACCAGCTCCGTCAGCGCGCGCGACTTGGAGAACTCCTGACAGCGCACCTGCTCGTCCACGGACAGCGCGTCCTCGCGCAGGGACTCCACTGGGACGAAGTATTCTTCCGCGAACGTCACCAGGTCCTGCGACGCGCTCTTCTGTCCGAGTGCGCGACTGAAGGCTCCGGCGTAGTGCAGGCGCGCTTCCTCCTTCCAGACCAACGGGCGCTCGAAGGGCTTCATCCAGCCCGACAGGCGGCGCCAGCTCTGGGACCGGCTCCACTGGTAGACGTCGTCCCAGCGCTGCACCACCGCGTGCACCACGGCGCGGCGGCGCCACAGCCGCGCCGACTCCTCATCCGTCAGTCGTGACAGTCGCAACGTCGCGCGACGCTCCGAGGAGGGTGCGTACTGGTAGAGGTGGAAGCGGGCGCGCTCCTCGGACCAGTCCGGGCGTGCCGCTGTTCCATCACCCAGCCCCAGTGGAGCGGACGCGGGATGAAGGACGAACTCCAGCGGACCTCCTGGAAAGCGGCGCATCGCGGGCGGCAGGGCGCTCAGGCCTGCTTCCACCTCGCGCACCAGGGACTCGTCGCTCGCGGCGGCACCTCGCAACAGGACGCCTGCTCGCTCCAGCGCGGACACGCGTTCCTTCAGGGGACGTGTGTCCTCCGTCGTCCCGCCTCGCGATGGAGGCTCGGCCTTCTCCGTCGCTCGCGCGCCATCTCGCGGCGACACTTCGTCCTCCATCGCCGCACTTCGCGATGGAGACTCGGCCGGGTCCGTCACTCGCGGCGACATTTCGTCCTCCATCGCCACACTTCGCGATGGAGACTCGGCCTGCTCCGTCACTTGCGCGCCGCCGGGCTCCGCCCACGCGGGCAGCGTGAGCGCGAAACTCAGCAGCCACGCCGCCCGGCGCCTCACTCCACCACCTCCGCCGTCGCCTCCTCCCCACCATGGGCCGCGAGGAAGGCGCGCCGGTCCTCGTCGAGCCTCGGGTCCGTGCGCGCCAGCTCACCCACCCGCGCCAACCAGGCCAGCGCCCGCTCGGGCGTCAGGGTGCGCGTGTCCGCCATCGCCAGCAGCTCGCGGCGGTTCGCTCGCAGCAGCCGCCCGAAGGTCCCCAGGTTCTCCCGACGGATGCTCGCCGCCGACGCCAGGTCCTCCACCGTGGGCCCCGCCCCCAGCGCCAGGTCCTCCCGAAGCTGGTGCGTCCGGGAGCGC